>NZ_JAQMUE010000068.1 GCF_028330985.1 Roseofilum reptotaenium CS-1145
TCTCAGGGATTTTTTGGGCAAGTAACCCTCTAATCTGATGCTATGGTTATGCGATCGCGACCATTGAGTTGATGTTTTCAGCAAAATACCACCGAAAAAGGTCGCTATAGCGACCTTTGAGCTGCCTTGTCACCCCTTGAGGGCTCAAAGAAAAAGCGGCATCATAGGTCAAAACCATAGCGAAATAAGCTATAGGCACGGCGACCATGAGCTTCAATGATACGAATCGGCTTTTGAGCGGCCATACCAGCCTTCATCGCCCAGACAAAGGACAGAGCTAACAGAGCCAGTAGCTTAGACAGACGAGAGCCATCAGTAAAATGAGTCGATTCCAGACAAAATCCCTGGGTCTTGAGTGCCTTTTTTTTCCTGTACTGAGTCTATACATACCGGATTTGGTATTACAATTGAAGCCGTTTTATTTGCAGTTGCAGATAATCCTGGCTCGAGGCCTCTTACAGCGCTTTGCGATGTTATGGAGTACAGTTTTTAATCTTCAAATGCATGTACCACAACCTTATTCCCTATCCCTCTTTTGTCACTCTAGGCAGAGGAAAATAAGAAATTAGGGTCAAGAGAGAGGAAAGAGGTCAAGACAAACACGATTAATCAAGGAAATTAATCGTGGGAACCCCAAAGATCAGTGAGGAATAGAAAAGACCTCTAACCAATAGAGAATTAAGTTAAAGCAAACTAATTGACTATATCTCATTAAGCGCTGCCAGCTTTCACCAAATCAACCGGCGAGCTGGGTTGATTTTTCTGGTAGTCGGTGACAATTTGTCGGAAGCGATCGCCCTCAATGGTTTCCTGCTCTAATAAAATATCAACCAATTGATCCATTAGGGGGCGATGTTCCCGTAGGAGTTTGCGAGCCTGTTGATGGCAGCGCACGGCAATTTCCCGAATTTGATGGTCAATTTGGGTGGCCACTGCCTCAGAATATTCAGAACGAGTCATTAAATCTCGGCCTAAGAATACTTCATTGCCTTCACTTTCTAGGGCTAGAGGCCCCAAATCTGACATTCCTAACCGGGTGACCATTTCTCTGGCGAGTCGAGCAACTTGTTTAATATCTCCAGTAGCTCCTTTGGTCACTTCTGCATAACCAAAAACTTCTTCTTCAGCAGCCCTTCCCCCAAGAAGAACAGTAATCATATCAAGCATCCACGCACGAGAGCGCAAGCCACTATCTAAGTCTTCTTCATTCAAGACCCCTTGAGCAAATCCGCCAATTCCTCCAGATCTAGGAATAATCGTGACTTTGTTCAGAGGATCAGCATTTTTGAGCAGGGTCATTAATAAAGCATGGCCAATTTCATGATAGGCAATGATGCGCTTTTTCTTGCTATCAAGTAGGGGTTTAAGGCTCATACCAATACTGATGCGATCGATCGCATCCTCCACTTCCAGAGGAGTTATGGCTTCCTTGCGTCGTCTGGCGGTGAGGATAGCAGCTTCATTAAGAACGTTGGCTAGATCAGCACCGGAAAATCCAGGGGTACGTCGGGCGATAAGCTCTAAAGAGACATCAGCCGAAACTTTCTTATCGCGAGCATGAACCTCTAAAATCCCTAACCGGCCTTTATACGTCGGCAAATCGACCATTACTTGACGGTCAAACCTGCCAGGACGCAAGAGAGCCTGATCCAGCACATCCGGGCGGTTCGTAGCGGCAATGATGATAATGCCACTGTTGCCTTCAAACCCATCCATTTCTGTCAACAATTGGTTGAGGGTTTGTTCCCGTTCATCATTACCTCCGCCAATACCTGTACCCCGTTGACGACCAACGGCATCAATTTCATCGATAAAGACTAAACAGGGAGCATTTTCCTTGGCTTTCTTAAACAAATCTCGTACCCGCGAAGCGCCCACACCGACAAACATCTCTACGAACTCGGAACCGGAAATGCTGAAAAAGGGAACTCCTGCTTCACCGGCGATCGCCTTAGCCATCAGGGTTTTCCCGGTTCCGGGAGGCCCGACTAATAACACTCCTCTAGGGATTTTCGCGCCAATGGCTGTAAACCGCTCCGGTTGTTTTAAGAAGGTGACGACTTCTTGTAACTCTTCCTTGGCTTCTTCCACTCCAGCGACATCATTAAACACCACTCCAGTTTTGGCTTCCATCTGGAATTTGGCCTTAGATTTGCCGAAGCTTAATGCATTGCCCGCCGACTGAGAAGAGCGCTTAATGATCATCATTAATCCAATGACCACCAACAGGATTAACAACAAATTGGCTACACTACTGACCACCATGCGATTATCCGCGCTGGCTTGTTCCCCAAACTTCACCTTATTGGCCTTGAGTTCTTCAATCAATTCAGGATTACGCTCAAAAATGATGACCTCTTGTTTGGTTTGCGATCCGTCTAAGGTCACTTGAGCGCGGTTCTTCGTGGGGTCAATTTCTACAAACTCTACCTCTCCCGCTTCAATTTTTTCCAACAATTGGGTATAACTAAGCTGCTGGGACTGAGCCTGGACTGGACGATTTAAGAAACTCCAGGTGAACAGTAAGGAACTGCTCAGGGCCAAAGTCGCGCCCAGGGACATTCCTTTGCGTTTGAAGGTTTGAGCCATAGTTTTGAATTGAGAACTGTTCATAGCGTCAGATCAGGTGGTGCGATCGCCCAAAAATAGATTAGTGGATAATTTTAGTGTAACTGGGGAATGGGGAATGGGGGAAAGGTAATAGGCAATAGGCAACAAGCGATCTCCGTGTCCCCGTGTCCCCGTGTTCCCCCTATCCCCCTATCCTCCTATCTCCCCATCCTCGGATGACTCCTTGACCGCGCAGTAAGCCGGTATTCGCTCCGGGGCAGATATATTCTAGGGGTTTATCTTTGAATATATCTAACAACCGTTCGACGCTAGTTAATTGTCGCTTCCAGTGGAAAGTTTTGCTCGTGCGTAGAGGGGTGGGATGGCCTTGGGCATTGGGGAGTAGATGGCGACCGGTAAATAAGATTCCCCCTAGGGCCCGATCGTAGAGACACGATGATCCGGGAGAATGGCCCGGAGTCCATAAGGCTTGGATTTGTTCGTCAGAAAACGTTAATTCGTGCTGGAATGGGGTTACACTCAAATTGGGTAAAAGATAAGCCTCCTGTTCTTGGATGATAACTTCACAGTTAAACATTTGTTGAATTTCACGAACTTTGGCGATCGCTCCCCGATGGGTCAAAAACAGGAACTTTACTCCTCCTTGGTTTTGTAAGAAGTCTTGGTTTGTCTGATTCCAAGCGGGACAGTCAATGAGGATATTCGCTGAGTTACCTACAATAAAATAGGAGGTTGCGCCCAAGGTCTCTCGATTAGGGGGAAAGGCAAATCGGTTTTCTAAAATAACTTTAGGTTGTTTTGGAGGCTGGCTCTGCTCCTTGGGATTTGCATGATTTAAAGATGCCATGACTTTGTTATTTCTATTGTTGCTTGGACTGATCACTTATTTTATTGTGCAGCGTGGTGTGGCCAGCAGCACAAGCACTCCGGTGTGGATCTTGTGGTTGGTGATGATGACTCCGGCCTTGGCCTGGACAGTGTGGATATGGGTTCAAGGGGAAGATCAACCGCCGCCTTTGGGGGTGATGATTGCCTTGTTTGTTTTCTCTTCTCTGTTGTATTTGTATCTGATTCAGGTCGGCCGGTCTTCGCCACCGAATCGGGATACTGCTGAGTCAGAGCAGGAGTCCAAGGTTGCCCCTCCCCCTGCCTTGACCGTGGAAGAACAGCGCCAATTGCAACAGTGTTTTCCGTGGTCTGCCTATGCTCTCCATGAGACGGAATGTAAGGGCCAGGTGGTGGTTTGTCGCGGTCAGTTGCGTACCTCTTCAGACGTAGCCTATCAGACAGTGCGGGAGAAAATCGAGGCTCACTTTGGCGATCGCTTTTTGATTGTGTTTCAAGAAGGGTTTGAAGATAAGCCATTTTTTGTCTTGATTCCCAATCCCCAGTTTCAGGCAAAATCTGCCCAACCTCGTCTGACTCGACCGATGATGGCTTTAGGATTGTTGGCTCTAACGGTCTTAACCACTACACTTATGGGAACTCTGGCTTTTTCCGATCTGGTATCCCCAGAAGTCGAAGATAATCCCAATTTGTTGCTAGAAAATCCCAGTCTTTTGGCTCCCGGCTTGCCTTATGCGATCGCCCTCATGACCATTTTGGGTATCCATGAGTTGGGCCATTATCTCATGGCTCGTCGATACAAAATTAAGGCGACTCTGCCCTATTTTATCCCCATTCCTTTTTTCCTAGGAACCTTTGGAGCCTTTATCCAAATTCGCTCCCCCATACCCCATCGTAAAGCTCTGTTCGATGTGGGAATTGCTGGCCCCTTGGCAGGTTTGATGGTTACGATTCCCATTTTTATGTGGGGGTTGTCCCTCTCCGATGTGATTACCGCTTCGGAAAATACCAGCATGTTTAATTTTGATTCTCTCAATCCTAAAGCGACAGTCCTGTTAGCTATCCTCAGTAAAATTGCCCTGGGAAATCAGTTAACGACCGATATGGCTGTGAATTTGCATCCAGTAGCCGTGGCTGGCTTTTTGGGTTTGGTGATTACAGCCTTGAATTTAGTTCCCGTGGGTCAGTTGGATGGCGGCCATGTGGTTCATGCCATGTTTGGTCAACGAACAGCCGTCGCTATTGGTCAGATCTCTCGGTTATTGGTGCTGATTTTAGCATTTTTGCATCAGGAGTTCCTCTGGTGGGCGATCTTTTTATTGTTAATGCCGATCGCCGATGAACCGGCGTTAAATGATGTGACAGAATTGGATAATGTGCGGGATTTCTTGGGATTATTGGCTTTGGTGATTTTAGTGATGATTGTGTTACCGGCTCCCCCCACGTTAATTGAATGGTTCTATGGCTGATGATATCCGACAGTGGTTAGAGCAAATTCGTCAATTGCAAGAGCAAATGAGGGATGTGCAACAAGAGTGCGATCGGGCCTATGCGAGTGCTGCCAATTGGCAGCGCTTGTATGAAACGGAGGCTCAACAACGCCGAAATGATACCAAACTAGCCGCACAAAAAATCAAACGGCTTAAAGGTCAGTTGCAGAGTTTGCAGCAACCCCGACCCCAGTTATCGGGGGAAGTTACCCCCGTGGAAGAGGAGGTAGAGAAGCTTGAGTCTGTGGAGGAGATGAAGGCTAAGTTAGTGGAGATCATACAAGAGCGCGATCGACTCTTGCAAACAGTCAACAGCCTATCCCAAGCTCTGCAAACGGAAAAGGAGCAACATATCCAAACTCGCCAGAATTTAACTTCTGCCTTGGGAGATGCGATCGAGCGATTAAATCAATTGAAAAATCGGTGATGGGTAATAGTCACAAGTTAATCAATATCTAACATATGGCGTAGCCGAGTTTCATCATCATGGTTTGACATATTGTAGGACCGCTTCAGCTATCACTTCTTCCCAAAAATAACGACTTAAATCGCCTGCTGTGCGTAAATCGGCTTTCCGTCCAATTACGTTAGATAACTCAATTTCCATTCCCGCCAAACGAATCAAACCGGGAATACGATCCGGTTCAAAAGCAACTTAAAAATCTACATCACTCTCTGGGGTAAAATCATCTCTCAATACCAAACCAAACAAAGATAGTTTCTGAATATGATGGCATTGACAAAACTGGGCCATCTGCTCCTCAGAAATCTCAATGGGGAATTTTTGGGTTACCATATTATTGGATATTCAAAATTAAACTGGGCATAAACTTCTGCAAGTTCCGTAGAGATTTGCTTTGCCAGGTAAACTCTTTTGACCCTAACACCGTGAGCTGAATCTCTATCTCATTTTTTCGGAGATTAGAAACAAATTTAGACAGAACTCGAATCCCTGAACTGTTCAGAAATTCCAGGCTCTGAAAATCTAACGTTAAATCTCCTGCTTTAGAATGAACAATATCTTCTAGGAAATCACTGATATGACTGTACTCCGAAGGATCTCTCAGGCTTAATTTTCCCTCAAAGAACACCGTAGTCAATGAGGAATCATATTGAATACAGTAATCATCCTCTCGTAGTTCTGTAATCATCATTGTTCCTCTTTCAGTGTGATATCGGAATTCTCTCTAACCCTTAATTATAGCACAAAAAAAATAATGAGCAACTTCTATTCATTAGAAGTTGCTTTTCTCTTAATGACTAAAACCGTAATATCATCCACCAGACTTTGTTCCCCAATAAATCCATAAAAATCATTCAATATTGCTTGTTTAATTTCTTCAACCCTTAGATCCCAGTGCTGACGAATCACATCGCATAACTTATCCATTCCATAGGGCTGTTGCCGATCATTTTCGGTTTCCGTAATCCCATCAGTATAAAGAACAATGCCATCTCCAGGATTTAACTCTACAGATACCTGATCTAAAAACGGAATGATTTCCTCATCAAAAGCAATGGGAATCCCTAAATCCATAGTACTCACCTGCTCAATCTCTCCATTTTCTCGAACAACAATCACATCCTCATGTTGCCCTATAATTTGCAGATTTCCTTGATTGTAATTCAAAATCGATAAGGTTAAATCCCGATCTGCTTCCATTCTCTGTACATTGCGGTAGAGGGTGCGATTCAGGATATCAAAAAACTTTACAGTATCCTCTTGCTGACTTTCTTTCAGAGTCCGAATAGCCGTCTGCGTCATCACCATTAAAATCCCACTTTCCAAACCATGGCCCGTGACATCTCCAATACCAATAGTCACGACTCCATCCGTTTCTAAAACATCATAATAATCTCCTCCAATTTCTTCAGCAGGCTGCATAAATCCAGAGATATCTAAATCTTGGATTTGCTCTAGCTCGACTGGTTTAGGTAAAATCATGGCTTGCATCTGTTGGAGGATTTCTAACTCTGAACTCATGCGAGTGTTTTCAACCCGTAACTTCTTATTAAGGGTTTTAATTTTGGCATTGGCTTGCGTTAACTGGGCGGTTCGTTCTCGTACCTGATCTTCAAGTTGAGTATAGAGAAGATAGAGAGATTCAGCCATTCGGTTAAATGACCGCGCCATGAGACCAATTTCATCTGTACTGCGGTCATGAAGGGTTAACTTAGAAGTGGGGTTAGCAGCCGTTTCACTCATGACTCCACAAATGCGGATTAAACGATAGGCAACCAATTGACCAAAACCAAAATAAATCACTAGGGTAGCCACGAAAGTTAAGACTCCTAAAGCAATCCATAGATCGTGTAATGTAGATGCAAAATTAGCCCGTAAATCAGCAATAGGAACATAAATCATCAATGCCCCCACAATATCGCCCACTTGCCATCCAAACCCATTAATAGAACCATACCGTTGAATCATGCTTTTAGGTGCAACTTTCGGGTCTCCATGGCATCGCAGACAACTGGCGAAAACCTGGACTGGACTGGCTGAATAGAAGCGTTCTTCGTGATCTAACGTTGTGTAACCGGTCAATTTGTCGAGTGTAGAATTTTGACGAAATTTTTCAATAATACTCACTTCAAATTCATTCGCTGTATCAATAGGATTGGTGGGATTAATGGTTGCGGCTTTGTAAATATATTCCGGCAGAGCTAAGTTAAACTCTTCGACGACTTCACGGGTAGCAAAATTGGCAGATAAGACTTCAATGGGCACATGGTCTGTGATTTGCTCTACAGCAGGTCGCAAGGAGTAAGTCATATAGTCTTGGGTTGCTTGGGTGAAATGTAGCACTAATTCAGTGCGATTTTGAGCTTCTTTTTCCAAAACCTGAGCTTGAAGTTGGTTAATATACCAAGCGCCAGTAGCCATGACGACTATCAAACACACTAGGGTAACCAGAATGAATTTAAAACGGATAGACATTGCTTACTGAAATTCTTTAAGCTGTTGCTGCAATGCTTCTAGTTTAGTCGCTTTTTCAGCTTCGCTCAGGGTATCATCTTGTTTAAGACGTTGGATTTGTTTAGCAACTTCGAGTTCTCGAATGACATTCCAGGTGCGATCGCTCGCTGGATCAAATCCAGACCAAACTAAAGGTTCTAAGATCTCTCGGTCAGTAAATCGATAGAAAAAGTTTTGAATTGCTGTTTTCAGACAATCGGGTAAATCTTGACGATAGGCTAAGGGATCTCCGGGAATAATGGGAGAAGTCCAAATCACGCGAATGTTTTCATAGGCTTCTGGATTAGATTGTTTTAAGCGCTGTAGCGCTTCACTATTATTCGTCGCCACATCTATTTCTTGATTGGCAACCGCTAAAGCGGTATTTTCATGGGAGCCTAAAAATGATACCGATTTGAATATCGCTTGAGGTTCGAGATTATTTTGAATAAATAGATAGTAAGTCGGAACGAGGAAACCCGATGTAGATTGGCTGTCATTAAAGGCAAAGGTCAGATCCTGGGCATGTTGGAAAACCACCTTATCCCCATTCCCCTGTTCTAGATCAATTTGCGCCAGCAAGGGATGATCTTTATGCATCATCAAATGGCCATAATACCCTAAATAGCCTTGAGTGCTTACGGTTTGAGCAAAAGCTTCGGCTTGGGATTTTTCTGCGGCTTCGATATAAGATTTCCCTCCATACCAAGCGATTTGAATGTTTTTTTCTCCCATGCTAGTAATAAGCCTACCATAGTCTCCGTAGAAAGGCAGAACTGGCCTAGCGATCGCCTCTCCCATTTTCTCTAATAAGGGAGTCCAAACTTCCTCTAAAGTCTCTTCTGATTCAGTCGCTAAAATCCCAAATGTTAATTCAGTTACCTCTGGGGTACAGTTCTCTGCTCGTTCACTGCTCGCGTTTTTTCTTTCTGTGACAATTCTTTCTGAGTTAGAAGCTGAAGTACAACTGATTAAAAGAGGAGTGGAAATCAGGGATACTAAAATCCATGAAAAAACGGATTTTTTTTTAGGGAAATCATAATCAGTATTTTTTTTGCGAATATCTTGTATAGTGTGGCACGGGCAAAATAGATTGTCAAGATAACTCCAGTACTCTTAAAATGAAGATTACCAAAACTTAATTCTATATTCAATCTATGACTGCTGATTTACGACAATATGCTCCCGCAACTCAACGGAACCGAGAACCAATCTTAGAGGTTTTACAACGAGTCTTACCCCCGACAGGAACAGTTTTAGAAGTGGCGAGTGGAACCGGCGAACATGCGGTGTTTTTTGCCCCTCATTTACAACCGAGATCTTGGTTGCCTTCAGAATTTAATCCGCAGTTACTAGAGAGTATCAAGGCTTGGCAGAAGGTTTATCCTTGTGATTTTTTGTATTCTCCGATTCGTTTAGATTCCCAAAATATACCTTGGAATTTAGATAGCCATGAAGCAGAAATTACGGCCATAGTTTGTATTAATATGATTCATATTTCTCCTTGGGAAGTGTGCTTAGGATTGATGGCTGGCGCTGAACAGGTTTTGCCTTCCCAAGGTATTTTATATTTATATGGCCCTTACAAACAAAAGGGAGAACATACGGCTCCCAGTAACGCCAGTTTCGATCAATCTTTGCGCTTCTCTAATCCTCTTTGGGGGGTGCGAAATTTAGAGGATGTGATTGAGGTTGCCCAAGCTCACGATTTGCACCATTTAGAAACGATAGAAATGCCAGCGAATAATCTCTCGGTTGTTTTTGAAAAGGGAATAGGGAATAGGGAATAGGGAATAGGGTGGGCAGGGGATAGAGTTGTCGAAGTTAAATCAATAGCTTAAGCTTATTCTCCTGCCCACCCTACGGGTTCGTTGTTGCGCTTTAGCGCTAAAATATTCAGAGCGCTAAAGCGCAACAACAATGGGACTACTGCGGTTTGGTTGGGTTTCCTTCGTCAACCCAACCTACAAGAAGAGAGCGATCGGAGTGAATCCTAGGGTGAGAAAACAGAGCAGGGGTGCAATCCAATCGCCCCATTGGATGTATAGGGTTGTTGTGTTTCTGCGCTCAATGATATCGGTGTGAATTTGATAGGTGTTGCGATTAGAAACCCAGCGAGTTTTACCGTCATTTTCAACAATGGCAGAATAGCCGGTATTGGTGGCACGAATGGTGATGCGATCGCTCTCTATGGCTCGCAGAACGTCTTGGGCATGATGTTGCCATTGCATCGCAGCAGTATAATGGGCATCGTTAGACGCAGTGATGATAAATTCTCCTCCTTGTGCTGCTTGTTGGCGGAAAACCTGGGAAAATGCTGAATCATAACAAATGCCAACAATGGCTTGTCCTACGGGGGTTTGCACGACTTGATCGCGGGAACCTCTGACTAAGGTGGCTTCTAGGGGTGAGAGGCGATTAATCAGTTTGCCAAGAAGGGATTCAAAGGGGATATATTCACCTAAAGGAACGAGTTTAATTTTATCGTATTGACTGATGATTTCACCGGTTCCATCCAGGGTAAAGAGGCTGTTGGTGAGGCGATCGCCGTTTTTGCCAAATGCACCCACCCACACCGGGGTTCTCCAGTCCTGGATGGCTTTGATTAGAGGAGGATAACCCCGGTTCTGATTTGTCCACAGAAAGGGTAAGGCGGTTTCAGGAGTGAGAACAATATCAACCCCTTGGGCGGCTAATTTTTGGTATCCTTGGGTATAGCCCGCTAAGGCGTTTTGCCATCCCTGGGAATAGAGTTTGATGTCATTGGGAATATTGCCTTGAATGATGCCAACTTTGAAGGTTTCTCCGGGTTGTATAGCTAAGGATTTCTGAGAGAGAAAATAGCCGGTTGCATGGGTGGAAAACAGCAGGATTAATGCCAAAATTAGGGTTGACTTTTTCTGATTTTTATGATAGATTATACTAAAAATAAATTCTGCCACTAAGCCATTGACAGCGACTAAAGCGGCTGTAATGGTATTTGGCCCGGACAGTTGCCCTAGGTGCAAAATAGCTACATTAAATGGACTTTGAGTATAGGAGAGGGAACTCCACCACAGGTCAGAATAGCTCCAAATGCCTTCTAGAAGACACCACAAAGTCGTTCCCAATAAAACCGTATACGCGCTGCTTTTTTCGTGGGTAAAATGAGCGAAAAGTATTGCCCACAGGGTCACTAGAGTGCTTCCCCAGAGGGTAATGAAGATCCAGACACTGAGGGCGATCGCCAAACTCGCTAACCAGGGAACCCCTAACCACGTCATGGGGTGAATTCCCGTAATCCAAAATAGGGCTACCCCATGAAATCCAATTCCCCAAACCAGAGCATAGCTCAGGGTACGTTTCCAGGAATCAGAGCGCCGAACTGATACCCAGAGCGGGATCAGGGCAATCCAAGCTAAAGGCCAAGCGTTAATTGGAGCAGTCGTTATTCCCATGAGCAACCCTCCCAGTAGGGAGAGTGCCAAACTGCCTAAGTTCTCACGGATACCAAAATGTTGTTTAGATTGAAGCATTGGGTGGGCAAAGCGTTATCCTCATTCTATAGCAAGTAAGTTAGAGAACAGATTGGCGATCGCCTAAAATAGATGAGTCTCTAGCCAATTTCCATGATATCAAGAGGTCAATATGGTACAGACACCAGCCGTACCGGAAACGGAAACCCTATTACTGGAGTTACCCAAAACTCTTAAGCTTTATGTTACCCAAGAACAGTTTGAAATCCTAGCAGCCAGTAACCGAGAATTACACCTAGAAAGAACAGCAACAGGAGAGTTAATCGTGAATCCACCAACCGGTTGGGAAACTGGAGAACAAAATAGCAGTATTTCTGGCGAGTTGTATGTATGGTGGCGTAATGCAGGCGAACCCGGGAAAGTCTTTGACTCCTCTACTGGATTTATTTTACCCAATAGTGCAAATCTCTCTCCTGATGCATCTTGGGTAAGTCAAGAGCGTTGGGATGCACTGAATGAGGAACAAAAGAGAATGTTTGCTAATATTTGTCCTGATTTTGTGGTGGAATTAAGATCGCACTCGGATACAATGAAGTCTCTGCGAGAGAAAATGCAAGAGTATATGGACAATGGAGCCAGATTAGGTTGGCTAATCAATCCAAAAACCAGAAAAGTGGAAGTGTATCGAGTGGGTTTAGATGTAGAAATATTGTCAAACCCAACTGAATTATCGGGTGAGACAGTTTTACCGGGTTTCGTTTTAGAGTTGCGTCGGGTTTGGGGTTAGGGCGATCGCAAATATGCTCTAACCCATGGCAAAACTTATGAAGAAGCCCTGCAAAAGGCGAAGGAAATGTTAGAAGACTTAATTAATAGTTACCATCAGGAGGATAAACCTCTACCCCCTCGACAAGTTCTCAAACTTGCCAGTTAGAGTGGGTTATAAAAATCTCTCAAAAATTTTGACTATTCTAAAAGTTGTACTTGGGTTGTCAAAGTCAGAAAAAAAAGCTGCAATATGTAGTATCCGTTCGTTAATTGAATTTGAATCATGCATGACTTTCCTTCCTTCAAAGATCAGCCTAATGTAAACTATAATTCTATGTTAGAAGAGATGAGAAAATCTGGTGAAGAGCGAGCTGGCTATGCTAATGTAATGTTCAAATATCTTCTTGAAGAAATTCAGGAATTTGAGTCTGATTTGCAAGCTGATGAAGAGATAGCTGTTTATTTAGCTTCGTTTGCTGGTGGTATGCCTATTCGTATTGAATCGATCAATTATCGAGACCCCTATTACATAGTTTTATCAGGAACTACTGAAGAAGGTCAAAAGGTACGGCTAGTACAGCACGTAACGCAGATTAGTATATTGTTTATGCCAATAAAAGTGTCATCAGAGGACAACAGAAAACCAAGACGAATTGGATTTATGGCAGGTGCAGATATGTAGAAGAATAACGCATTCTAAAATTACATCTGTACCTACCAACCGATTACATTCAAAGGGTTCACTTTAGTAAACTCTCGATCCGCAGTCACTAAGCTTGCTGAATGATGTATTGCCATAGCTGCGATCGCCGCATCCGGTAATTTCAGTCGGTAGAGTTGGCGAATTTTGACAATTTCTGCGATTAATCCAGTATCCTTGCTACTCAAACCCACAATATTGACTCGCTGTAGAAACTGATGAAAAAGCTGGCGATCGCGTTCCGTTAACCCAGAAAAAACCAGGAATTTAATCTGGCTAACGATCGAGATCCCAATCCAGCTTGCATTTTGGAGTAATTGAATCAGTTGAGGATTTCCCTGTAACAGAGTAATAATGGCATTCGTATCCAACAGATAGCGATTACCATTCATCTCGTAACATCCGTTGTATGGCTACTGCATCTCCTTGCCAAGTCAACTGTCCTGCTAGATCGGAAAAATCATAAGTTTGGCCAGTTAATGGGGGCAAGTTTTGCTGTTGATTGAGAGTTTTAAAGGTGTCTATCATTAGGGAAATTTGTTGGATTTGTTGGGGGGTGAGTCCAGTCAGATCGAGGGTTTGAGTCATAATTTAGGATACGGACTAGAGAGTTTGCTGATATTTTACCTCAAAGCGAATTTTCAGTAATGGTATGAATGAACTTAACCCAGAAACCGGGTTTCTTGTTTCTCCTCAACTTTGGTAGGAAACCCGGTTTCTTTGCATCCCATTATTCGGCTAAGGGTTCGGGGGTCTCTGTTTCAGTGGTTAACTCTACCTCTGGCTCCCCGTCCGTCGTTTCTTCCCCTTGGGTAGGAACTAGGGCAACTGCGGCAATGGTATCGTCCTTATCTAACCGTTGCACTAATACGCCAGTTGCACCACGGGATTGTACGGAAATGGCGTTAGTAGATTGGCGAATAATAATGCCACGGGAGGTGACCATCATTAACTCGTCGTCAGGGTGAACGATGCGCAGAGCGGCTAACTCATCGTTAGCTTTATGGGATTTAAACTTAGTGGCAATGATTCCTTTTCCAGAGCGGTTTTGCAGTCGGAATTGGTTGACGGGAACTCGCTTGCCATAACCTCTAGTGGTGACGACTAATACCCAAGGGCCGAGGGTGGATGTGGTCTCGATGTCTTCAGTTTCTGGCGTATCATTAACCTCTTCTTCTTCCGCCTGATCGACCATTAGCTCGCTAAGTACGTTACCCGGAAGGATATCCATGCTAATCAAACTATCGCCGTCAACGAGTTTCATTGCTCTTACCCCGCGTGCGCTTCGACCGAGGGGACGAACTTGATCGGTGTTGGTTCTAAAATGAATGGCTTTCCCCTGGGATGAGGCAATAATAATACTGTCTTCTTCCGTCGCTCGTCTCACCCAACGCAACTGATCGCCTTCTGCTAGGGAAATGGCAATTAACCCATTGGTGCGAATATTACTGAAGGCATCAAGGGCTGTGCGTTTAATGTAGCCTTTCTGGGTGAGCATGACCAAGTATTCATGGTCGCTAAATTCCGACACGGGGATAATGGAGGTGATTTTCTCATCCATGGGAATGGGCAACATTTGCACCATGGGTGTGCCTTTGGCGTTGCGGGAGCTGCTGGGAATTTGATAGGCGAGGAGACGATAGACAACACCGCGATCGCTGAAAAACAGCAGACTATCATGATCGCAGCAGGTCAAGAAATGGTCAATGCCATCATCTTCTTTCATTTTCGCGCCCGACTTACCGCGTGTTGCCCGACTTTGGGCATCAAAGGTATCGACAGGCATCCGCTTAATATAGCCCTGTTCCGTAATTAAGATCACTGCTTTTTCATTGGCGATCAAGTCCATATCGACGAGATCCCCTTCGGCTTTTTCGATCTCGGTGCGGCGCGGGGTGGCAAATTTTTGCTTGAGTTCAGCACATTCTGCCTTAATCATCTCTAGGATGCGATTGCGGTTGGCGAGAATGTCTTTTAAGTCGGCAATGCGCCGTTGCAGTTCTTCATGTTCTTGACGGATTTTTTCGGCTTCTAGGGCAGTTAGGCGGCGCAGTTGCATTTGCAGAATGGCATCGGCTTGCAGTTCGGAGAGGGAATAGCGCTCTATTAATTCTGCTTTAGCGGTTGGAGTATCGGCAGCATGGCGAATGAGTTCGATAATTTCATCCAGGTATTGCATGGCAATCAGCAGGCCCTGCAACAGGTGGTCTCGCTCTTCGGCTTTGCGGAGTTCGTATTGGGTGCGCCGGGTGATGGTTTCGACTCTAAATTCTAGGAAGACGCTGAGGAAGTGTTTAATCGAGAGCAGTTGGGGGTCATTGTTGACGAGTGCCAACATATTGGCCCCAAAGTTGGTTTGCAGGGGAGTTTGTTTGTAGAGGTTGTTGAGAACAACTCTAGGATAGGCATCGCGACGCAGTTCGACGACGATCCGCATTCCATCGCGATCGCTCTCATCGCGAATATCAGCAATGCCTTCAATCCGTTTATCATTCACCAGTTCGGCGATCCGCTCAATGAGGGCAGCCTTATTCACCTGGTAGGGCAATTGGGTAACAATAATCGCATCCCGTGAAGGGCGACCCCGATGTTCAATGGTTTCAATGTCAGCGATGCCCCGCATGGTAATCGATCCGCGACCGAGGGTATAGGCTTCCTGAATACCAGAGGTTCCCAGAATTTTGCCCCCCGTGGGGAAGTCGGGGCCGGGAATATACCGCATGAGCGCAGTATCGGTTAAATCCGGATCGTCGATCAGGGCAACTAAGCCATCAATCAGTTCTCCCAGGTTATGGGGAGGAATATTCGTCGCCATGCCGACTGCAATACCGGCTGAACCATTGAGGAGCAGTTGGGGAACCCGTGCGGGGAGGACGATGGGTTCTTGTTGCGAGCCATCGAAGTTATCGATAAAGTCAACGGTTTCTGATTCAATGTCTTGCAGCATGGCTTCTGTAGAAATCGCCTGCAAGCGACATTCCGTATACCGCATGGCTGCTGGGGGATCGTTGTCTACGGAGCCGAAGTTACCATGACCGTTAATGAGGGGCGATCGCATGGAAAAGTCTTGCGCCATCCGCACCAGAGCATCATAAACCGCCGTATCGCCATGGGGATGATATTTACCGAGGACTTCGCCGACGACACGGGCGCATTTCCGGAAGGGGCGATCGGGGGTTAAACCCAGTTCGTGCATGGCGTATAAAATGCGGCGGTGAACGGGTTTGAGTCCATCTCTGGCATCGGGAAGCGCTCGACCTACAATCACGCTCATGGCGTATTCTAGGTATGACCGGGACATCTCATTTCTCAAGTCCGTGGGCACGATCCGATCTAGGGGGATACTCATACGGGGCAAAGCTCCATGCAGAAAACAATTCAGAAACCACGACACTTGGTATCCCCCCCCAAGTATTGGGTTTGAGCCTACCAAGTTGTGAGTGTTTACTTATCAAATTTTAACATATTTTCAGATTCAAGCCCTACTCTAGGAAGACCACTAAAATTGACAAAACAGAAATTGAAGTGCAACAATAGTGGATTGTCTGCTTAATCCCTGCTCGGATCAGGTAAGACCATATCTAAATGCTGGCGATCGCCAGCTACCTGTACGGCAACCCCAAGGAACCAATATCCTATGAGTTATGCAATTATTGAAACGGGTGGTAAACAACTGAGAGTTGAACCCGGTCGCTTTTATGACATTGAACTGCTGGCGGTAGAACCGGAACAAACGGTTTCCATTGACAAAGTGTTTTATATCCAGCATGGCGACGATATGCATGTTGGTCAGCCTCTGGTGAGTGGCGCGACGGTGGAAGGAACGGTAATGCGGCATTTTCGCGATCGCAAGGTTTTAGTCTATAAAATGAAACCGAAAAAGAAAACGCGCAAAAAACGCGGACATCGCCAAGAACGCACTCGGTTGATGATCAATTCCATTAACGTTAATGGAGAAGTGTTAGCCTCAACTCCAGCCCCTGCTGAAGCCTCTGACGAAGCTTAATTGCAGTAAAGTTTGTAAACTAGATATACAGTAGATAATCGATCTCAAAACTCCTATGGCACATAAGAAAGGAACCGGAAGTACGCGCAACGGCCGCGACTCGAACGCCCAGCGCTTGGGTGTAAAACGTTATGGTGGAGAAAATGTCCTCGCAGGTAATATTCTCGTCCGTCAAAGAGGAACTACTTTCCATGCGGGTAAAAATGTTGGTGTAGGTCGCGATTACACTTTGTTTTCTCTGATTGATGGTATCGTTACGTTTGAGCGTAATGGTAGATATCGTAAAAAAGTGAGTGTTTATCCCGCTGAAGCGACTTCGTAAATATAGCGCTACACCCTGGTAATGGGTAATGGCAACAGCAGTTTAGACCAGACAAGGGGCTTAAGCCCCTTGTTACAGTAGCTGGTCGGGTGAGCAGGAGAAAGGGGCGATACGATGGAACTTCTAGTGCGAAACCCTGCCCACCTACAGGTTAAACAATGTATAAGATATTACTTTAAGAATTACCATGTTAGTTCCCACGACAGAATTGCGGGCTAATAAATGACCGTCGAGATCGAGGATTTCTAAACGGCTAAAATCGAGTTTTCGCGATCGCCGCAACATATCGTTAGCCAGCCGTTTTTGTTGCTCTAAGGGTAGATCGTACCAGCGCCGATCGACTTTTAGCACTAAGAGACTATTCAAGAAATCGGCTTGCAGAGAATCAATTAAGCCCTCTTCATATTTTTCGGTTAAGCGATTGACTTGCTCTTGAATGGTGACAATTAACCGTTGTTCGGGTGTGAGAACGGGAGGTGGGGGTGGCGTAATTTCGACGGGAACGGGTTCGCTCATGTCTTCCTCTTCCTCTTCTTCTTGCTCAACGGGTTCTTCTATTTCTGTAATTTCAGGGAGTTCCGGTTCTTGAGTGACTTCTTCTATCGGTTCTGGAATCTCTTCTTCTGGGATCTCTTCAGGGATAGGTTCAGGTAAGATCTCCTCTGGAGGTGCTTCGGGTTCTGATTCGATCTCTGGGACTTCAACAGTTTCTGTCGGTTTAGGGGTTTCGGGGAGTTGCGCGACTTCTGGGGGACGACTGGGAATAAGGGAAACGGAGATCGCCAGAGAGAGGGCAAGAATTGCACCCAAAGCTAAACTGAGGTCAAAATCATTGATATTCCGATTCCAGGGAGTAGGTAGCCATCCGCGCACCCAGGTTAAAAACTGATTCCACACGCGAAAAATAGGGCGCTGGCGAGCGGAAAGGGGAGAGGTTTCTAGGCGATCGGCGATCGCCTGTAAACGGATAATCAGCGATCGTAATATCTTCAGCGTTTGCCGTTTCACCCAAGAGGGACTCTCTGCTGGTGGACGCTTAGAAGGTTGCCGTGCCATAATTCCCCTGCATGAAGACCAATGCCTTAATTTAGCATTGTGCGAACAATTAAAAAATAAAAAAACGCTATAATACGAAACAAATTAAATTTCACCTCCCTTATCAGAATGATTATTAGCGCCAGTAGACGAACTGATATTCCTGCCTTTTATCATAAATGGTTTATCAATCGTATTCAAGCCGGTTACTGTGTTGTACCCAATCCTTTTAACTCCCAGCAACTTTCCCGCATTGATTTGACTCCACAAAATGTTGACGCGATTGTTTTCTGGACTCGCAACCCGCAACCTTTATTGTCATCTTTAGATCTATTAAACGAACTGGGATATAAATACTATTTTCAGTTCACAGTAATGAACAATCCCAGTTTTATAGACCAGCATCAAACTCCTTTATCTTTTGCTATTAAAATATTTCAAAAGTTAGCCAATTTAATCGGCAGTCAAAGAGTAATCTGGCGATACGATCCCATTGTTTTCAGTCAAGATACTGATGTAGATTTTCATCTTCAGCAATATACTTACATTGCCAGTCAACTCTCTGGCTATACCAACCGATGTGTCATTAGTTTTATGGATCGGTATAGCAAAAATAATCATCGTCTCCAAAAGATTGAAACAGAAAAAGCTATTACTTTTTATCCCTTTGAAAAAACTCCACAAGTTTTTGAAAAATTTTTACCCTCAATAGAAAAAATTGCTCAAAAACATAAGATCCAGCTTTTTAGTTGTGCCGAACCCTATGACTTAGAGTCATATAGCATTCACCATGGTAAATGCATAGATGATGATTATCTCCAGGAAATCTTTGACATAGAAGTCAGTCATAAGAAAGATACTGGTCAGCGAGAAGCTTGCGGTTGTGTGAAAAGCCGCGATATTGGCATGTATAATAGCTGCTTATTTGGGTGTCAATACTGTTATGCAACTACCAGCATTGATAAAGCCAGAGAAAATTACCGAGAACATAATCCTAATTCCCCTTCTTTAGTCGGATGGCACGATCTCGAACCTAAATCAAAGGTGAAATAGTTAGAAATTTTCACCCGATAGAATGAAGAATGATCAATTCTCTATTTATTAGAATTTGCCAATAACTAAAAACATAAATTTAATGTGGGAGCGAGGAACTAAACCACCTACGCTCGTTAGTAAGTTTTCTGTCACCATTTGAGGGATTCTTAGTGAAGACGGTATGTCTAATTCATCTAGCATTATGATTTGATAATCATTCGTTCTTTGCACAAATTCAGCAATATCTTCTAATATATAACGGTTTTGGGCATAGCGAAGATCTCCAATCACAATAAAACTGTTTAAAGGGGCACATTCCAGCAAAAATTTAATATTCTCTTTAGTCGTTGATATATTCCATATTTCATTCAGACAATTTTGAAAGACAAAAAGATGACTATTCTCGATCGCTTCTGAAACTGACTCAAAGCTATTAGCCGAGCATAAATCTAAATGGTGAGCATTCCCAGAAAATTGACCTTTCCATAAATTGGGAAGTACGAAATCTTTGGTGATGGCTCGACTCAGTGCCCATTGGTCAGAAGCAATATCATAAACATGGACAAAAATCTCTTTTGTTTGGGGATAATACTTGGTTAAAAACTGAGCTAAACCAGCCACTTCGGGACAAGGCCCTGCTCCAAAAAAGCAAGCATTTATTTTTTTCCCAAAAGCGAAAGTTTTTGAACACTGTTGTAAAATTTCATAAGTCATTTGTACATAATGGGGATAATAACGTATTAAGTAAGCTGCTTGAGTTGATGGATCGGAGTAATTCACTTTAACCCGATCCGATCTATAAGATTCCCACAACTGCTCTGCTGGTTTTTGTAGAGATTGCAAATATTTTTCAAATGTTTCATGATTTTGGGGATTATAAAAATTGATGTTTTTTTCCAACCCCTCTAAAATGTATTTGTATAGTCCTATTTTTTTGATCGGTTTTCCTTGAACTTTTTTGTGGATTTCGGTAGTGATTTTTTTCTCTTCGCTTTCAGGAATCAACAGCGCATTTTGTAGCCCTTCCACCTGGGCTTGTAATTTTTTTTCTTCCTCTTGAAGTCTCGCGATTTGTTTAACCAGATCTAAGTTTTTATTTCTGAGGCTGAAAACCTTATTTTCAAGTTTTTTTAATTTGGCAGTATTGCTGTGTATATTTTTGAATTCTTGATCGTATTTTTTACTTAAAAGCAAAAAAACAATAAGGGTGGCTGTTGCTCCTATAATTCCACCGATAAAAGCACTGAAGGCTAAATTGAGAGTTCCTGCTAAATTAGCTAAAAAAAAGTATTCGATCATCTGACTTGTCCTATTTTAGGAAATCATTGTAGGGTAGGTAGGAGGAGAAGCGGCATCATTCAAATTCTAAAAGCATACTCTACCCACCCTACCCGATAAGGTATATTGTAGGGGCGAACAGCCGTTTTCGGCTGTTGCCGACATGAACGCCCCTACCGCATCTTTGGTACTTTGGAGAATCTGCCATGGCCTATAGCAAATTCGATCTGCTGCGAGTTCAAAATGAGTTGGGTTTAACCCTTCACGAAACCCTTCATTTCTTACCTCCTGTCCCCTCAATTGAAGCCGATACACTTCTGAAAGAAACCTTAGCTGATAGTCTTCCTCTGGCTCTAGCACAGGGAAATGAAAAAGCTCGCAGTGAATGGATTATCAATCCCATTTTAACGGCTGTTCGTCGCTTATCTTCGCATGAAATTAGCGTCTTTTCTGGCCGAGAATTTAATATTGATGAAACACGGCAATTAGTCGGCTATGTGGATTTTTTGATTGCCCGATCGCCCCGTCTCTTAGTCCTAGAAAATCCAGTCGTCATGTTAGTAGAAGCCAAGCCAGAAAACCTCAATGCTGGATTAGGGCAATGCGGGGCAGAAATGGTGGCGGCTCAACTGTTTAATCAACGGACAGATCAGACCATTTATGGTTGCGTTACCAATGGAGAACTGTGGAAGTTTTTGAAATTAGAAGAAGCTCATTTAACCATTGATTTAGAAGCCTACGCGATCGATCCCATCGAGCGATTACTGGGCATTCTCATTCATCTTGCTTGTCAGGGATAAAGCTATATAGGGCTTCGCGCTAGGCAATAGGCAATAGCTTATATCAAATCCTTAAAATGTTTGCATCAATTGATGGCTGAGAGGCAAGGGTCTTAAGCCCCTTGTCTCCCAAGGATCGATTAATGGGAATGTTAAAGAGAAATGGTATTACTAATTCCCCATTATCCATGACTAGCGCTATCCTTGTTGACAAGGGATGTGAATGATAAATTCGGTTCCTTCCCCTGGAATTGAATGGCAATCCATTTTACCCCCATGATTTTTGACCACAATTTGGTAACTAATTGACAAACCTAAACCTGTGCCTTTCCCTACCGGCTTCGTTGTAAAAAATGGATCAAATAAGCGTTGTTTGACCCGTTCCGGGATTCCCATGCCATTATCTTGAATGCGAATTGCTACCCAGTTTGAATCCAGCAATTGGGTAGCAATCCGAATTTGTCCCTCACGAGGCTCTTGTAAATGTCCTTGTTTCGAGCAAAGGGATTCATCGATCGCATCTATGGCATTACTGAGGATATTCATCACTACCTGATTCAGTTGTCCGGCATAACACTCTATTTTAGGTAATTCTCCGTACTCTTTAATGACCTCAATTCCGGGATAATCGGGTTTCACTTTCATCCGATTGTGCAGAATCAGTAAGGTGCTATCAATCCCCTCATGAATATCAACCGACTTCACTGCTGATTCATCTAAGCGGGAAAAAGTACGCATGGATTTGACAATTTCTCTGATCCGCTCCGTACCGACAGTCATGGAATGGAGCAGTTCCGGCAAATCTTCGAGGAGAAAATCCAGGTCTTTGACTTCTGTGGCTTCGGCGATCTCCGGATGGGGTTGGGGATAATGGTCTTGATACAATTGTAGAATATCTACCAAATCCTGCATGTAATTTTCGGCATGTAACAAGTTCCCATAGATAAAGTTCACTGGATTATTAATTTCATGGGCTACTCCCGCCACCATTTGTCCTAGGGATGACATTTTTTCCGCTTGAATTAAATGGGATTGGGTTCGTTTTAAGTCACATAACGTTTCCTGAAGTTGTTGATTTTTTTCTTTTAACAAAGATTCAGAATGGCGCAAGGCATGTTCAGCCTGTTTGCGAGCAGTCATATCAATGCAGATCATGCCCACACCTTTAGATTGACCTTGCTCGGTGGTGAGGGGAAAGTAGTTTTCTAACCAATGACGCACAACACCGGATAACCGTGGTGTTTCATGGGAAACTTCAATATTGAGTAGGGGTTTACCACTGGTTAAGACTTCCCTCAGATGGGGTTCGAGGGTTTTAGCTCGATAGGGATTAATTTCACTAATGGTTTTTGTCAGATGATCGCCGATCGTACTATCATTGGTACTGGCAAGGGTTTCGTTAACTTGCACGAATCTCATTTTTTTGTCCAGAATTGCCATACCAATGGGAGCAGCTTTGAAGAAGGCATTCCAGAGTTGATCTCGCCAGACGAGTTCCTTTTGCAAGGCTTGGCGATCGCTAATATCTCGTCCTTCTGCAATCAGCATTACCACTTTCCCACAGGAGTCCATCACCGGTTTGAGGGAAAAGTCTACCGTGATACTTTGCTGATTTATGCCCAAAAAATCAACTGTACAGCGCAGGGTTTTACCCTTAGCTGCTTGCTTAATTTTAGCTTTGAGTTGTTCCTGATTGGCGTAATCTTGGGGCCACCATGGCGCATTCCATATATCTTGATCGATAACATCAGAAAGTTGAACCCCTGCAAACTCTAGGAGGGTGTGATTCGCTTCTAAAATTTCTCCTTCTGGAGATAATAGCGTCATAAATCCAAACGCAGAGTTGAATATTGCTCGAAAGCGACGTTCACTTTCCTTGAGTGCTTGTTGTGCCTTGCGGCGATCGCGTAAGACGGCTTGGTGTTCACTGGTATCAGTCACCACTCCCAGAAAGGTCGGAGGAGTAGAGGGGCTAGTATACAGCAAGGAAACTGCTAAGTTCACCCAAGTCATGGAGCCATCTTGATGCAGATAGCGTTTTTCTTGCATGAAGGTTTGCAACTCGCCCTCTAGAAGTTGATCGATCAAGGGGCGATCGCCCTCAATATCATCGGGATGAATAATTTCCATCAACGAATGACCTTGCAACTCTTGAGGGGGATAGCCGATCAAATGACCAAACCGAGGATTAATTCTGAGAATTTTTCCCTCTAGAGACCATTCAATCATACCCGTGGGGGCTTGATTGAAGAGGGTATTTTCTCGATTAGTATCCATGGGAGTCACTTGAGTTTTTAAGGGCGTTTTATAAGAGTTGTCAGATTTCAAAAGGTACATATTAGGTTTGATTTATGATTTTGGGGTTTGTGAATACTTTGAGTATAAGGTAGAGGTCTGAAGATGATCTTAATATTGTTTACAAAACGTTATCAAAATAACGTCAGCTTAATGTGTTGGAGTTCAGCATGCTTTCTTTGTATCCATTAATACAAAGGTCTTTCAAAAAAACATGGGGTCAGGATTGATAGATTGAAGCCTGTTTGATTCCTGTGCTATCCAATAGTCGTGGCGTGGAACAGCTAATTTGAGGAATGAGACAGCTAGGTTTGTTGTTGCGCTTTAGTGTTATGGAAGCTCTGGCAGCTAAAGCGCAATAAAAATCAACAATTGTTAATGATTAATGGTTAATGGTTAATTGTTTCCGGTTTTGTACCTCCAAATAAATTAACAAAGCATTCATATCGGCTGGATTTACTCCACCAATTCTAGAGGCTTGACCCACGGTCAACGGACGCACGCGATCTAATTTTTCCCGTGCTTCCATGGACAAAGTTTCAATTTGGAAATAATCCAAACTTTCCGGTAGCTTATGATTGGCATAACGGTTAATTTGGTCAATTTGATTTTGTTGCCGTTGGATATAGCCAGAATATTTAATTTCAATCTCTGCCCCTTGTTTTTCTTCAGATGCTAACTCAGTATTTCCCAAGCCATAGCGATCTAAATCCCCATAATGGAATCGGGGACGGCGCAACAGATCGGCCAGAGTAATCGATCCCTTAATCTTTTGTTCAGTATCGGCTACAATCTTCTGACCCACAGGCTCGTGTTCTTTTACACGGGTTTCATACAGTCGTTCTTTTTCCCCAGCAATCTTCTCTTGCTTCTCGGTAAAAAGAGTCCAGCGTCGGTCATCAATCAAGCCAATTTCTCGACCCAAAGGCGTTAACCGGCGATCGGCATTATCAGAGCGTAGCACCAGACGATATTCTGAACGGGAGGTTAACATCCGATAGGGTTCGCGCAGTTCTTTCGTACACAGATCGTCAATCAGTGTACCGACATAACTCTGTTCGCGGGCAAAAATAATTGGCTCTTGTCCGCGTACCAAACGGACCGCATTCACGCCAGCGACTAAGCCTTGAGCAGCCGCTTCTTCATAACCGGTTGTACCATTAATTTGTCCGGCACAAAACAACCCTTCTACCTTCTTAGTCATCAGTGTGGGATAACACTGGGTTGCTGGTAGATAGTCATACTCAACTGCATAAGCCGGGCGCAACATTACACACTTTTCCAATCCGGGTAAAGAGCGCAACATCTTCAATTGCAATGTTTCTGGTAAACCCGTAGAAAACCCTTGGATATACAATTCCGGAATAGTGCGTCCTTCCGGTTCAATAAAGATTTGATGGGACTCTTTGTCGGCAAAGCGAACAATTTTATCCTCAATACTGGGACAATAGCGCGGCCCTTTGGCATCCACCCACCCGCCATACACGGGAGAAAGATGCAAATTATCCCGAATGAGTTGATGGGTTTCAGCAGTTGTACGGGTAATGTAACAGTCCATCTGTTCCCGTCGAACCCAAACCTCTGGGTCAAAACTAAACCAACCGGCTTCATCTTCTCCCGGTTGCCGCTCCATTTTGCTATAGTCCGCAGAGCGCTTATCCACTCGTGCAGGGGTTCCAGTTTTCAGTCGTCCGGTTTCAAACCCCAAGCGGTTTAGGGTTTCCGTGAGTCCCACGGCGGCAAATTCACCCGCACGTCCCGCATCCATGGATTTTTTGCCCACCCAGATTTTTCCGCCCAGGAAGGTTCCGGTGGTGAGAATGACGGCGCGACATCCGAAGGCGACTCCAAAGTAGGTTTCTACGCCGATAATTTCATCATTGTTGCCCAATACCAAGTCGGTAACCATACCTTCGCGCAAGACGAGGTTTTCTTGGGTTTCGACGATGCTTTTCATTACCGCAGCGTATTCGCGCTTATCGGTTTGAGCGCGTAGGGCCCAAACTGCGGGGCCTCGTGAGGCATTGAGGACGCGCTTCTGGAGATAGGTGCGATCGCTCATTTTCCCAATTTCCCCCCCCAAAGCATCCACCTCATGGGTTAATTGGGACTTCGCAGGCCCGCCCACAGCAGGGTTACAGGGTTGCCAGGCAATTTTATCCAAATTCAGCGTCAGCAGAAGGGTGCGACATCCAAGGCGGGCAGAGGCAAGGGCTGCTTCGCACCCGGAATGGCCTGCACCGACAACAACAATATCAAATTCATCTTGGAAGTCTACGAGAGTCATGGCGTTGCGGTTGAACGGAAAACATAGATTCTTATTGTAGCAATCTGACAACCTGAAGAAACTTGATTTTCGTTATGATCTCAACTTGCTCGGATCGATAGCCTCAATTTGAGAACACCAAGCAAAATCCTTGGTATTAAAAGTATAGATTGTGCTAATTTGATGGGCTAACATAATGGCAATATGAAGTAAATCAAAGACTCCTCCATTGGTGACAGGACGCTCTTCCAATAAAGCGATCCAACTCTCAAAGAGATCCACCGGAGTTGACAGCAAGCAGATATGGGGCATCTGACAAATCCGTTTAATGCGGATAATTGCTTCTGTTGGCTGTAAAGGTGTGGCTAAAATAGCCGGATTAGTAATATAAGAGTAAAATTCTGCTAAAACCTGAGATGAAACACACAAAATTTCCCTGTCGGTAGGTCTAAATATTTCTAAGGCAGCTTGATGTTGAGGAGCTTTGATATTAGCAACATAAGCGAGGATATTCGTGTCCAGATAAATTCGTTTAGCTTCTGTTGCCATAAAGCATCGTCCGATTAAAGGGCTGGAGAATTTCGCTGGCAAAAAACAAGGAATTTAGGTCAGATTCTGAGGGATTTTCTGGGGTTAATTGCTTCTGCTGTTGATTTCGCGTTTTAAAGGTTTCTATCATCAGAGAAATTTGCTCAATTTGTCCTGGAGTGAGTCCAGTGATATCAATAGTTTGAGTCATTTTTGAGTTGGGGTCTAGGGGTTGTTGACATTTTAGCTAATTTTGGGGCTAAGGGTCAGAAAGTGGGTTTTTTGGGTGCTTAAATCTCCTCTAATGCTAGAGAGGTTATGTTTCTGATTCATCATCAAATTCATCTTGGAAGTCTACGGAAGTCATGGCGTTGCGGTTGAACGGAAAACATAGACTTTTATTGTAGCAATCGTACAACCTGAAGAAACTTGATTTTCGGATTGGATGCGCGAATACCAAAGATACGAGCCAAATAATAGTAATCGCACTGCTCGGAAAACGTCCATTCTGCTTGACTGACGTAAAACGGGACGCGATCGCACTGAGATTCATCTGTCACAGTGGTTTTCGCATCAATATACAAATATTCTGCACCCTGTTCATCAAGAATCACAAAATCATAGGGCTGGCGCTGTTCAGTCTCTTGGTTAAGCCAAATGACGCGACTCTCACCAAAATTTTCAACCAACTGATGATACAAAAAATCTTCTCCCTCTCGGCCAATAGCAGCAATATCTTGTTTATAAGAATTAACATTACTAACTGGTAAATATGGAATAGTAAGAACACTTAATTTTTTTGAAGATCGAACTGATTTGGGTTTAATAAACAGATGCATGACTGCTTCATAAACTCCCAATTCATGCAAGGCAAATATCAAGCTGGAATACTCTCCAAGTTCCACCGCATCTTGTAAAAGATTGACTGCCGATATTTTTTCTTTATTTTCGATTAACTCAGTTACTTCATCTAACGTGACTTCATCTAAAGATATTTCTTTCACTAAAAGATTAAAACTCTCAAACTCCCGATCGGTCATTTCCTGTCTCACAACTTGAAATGCTTTGAATTGCTGTGAATTTTGGGCAAAATCTTCTAGATCTTGCTCAGACACATCTGGGTTTTCTGCCAAACGACTTAATGCCGATAGTTTGTCCTGGTGATTGAGAATTTTGAAGATGTCGGTACTGACTTCCGTATCACTCAATGTCTTCAGAAATAGACTAGCTCTATTACTATAAAAGTAAGGGAATATCCGATCGAGCAAATCATCGGATTGATAATTAGACCATTCAATTAATGTAGTGATTACCCTGGTAAATTGAGAATCTCCAGTTTTATCTTCTCTCTCCCAAGTTTTTAGCGCTCCATCAATATCTATGGCAATATCTTTAATCGTTTTGATCTCTTCTTCCTTATGAAATAGAGTTTCAGCATTAGGAAATCGCTTATCTAATAGAAAATCATTCCAATAGTCAGAAGTCAGCATTTCCAGTGCTTCTTTTAACTCTTCCGGAATATCCTCATCTTTCTTCAGCTCTTCCTTAAGCATAAATTTCCCACATTGATTGGGAAGAAGAGAATAGTCTTGAAAGATTTTTTTATCTTGTTGATGAAGAAAACAAACAAACCGATCTAGCCATGAAATTACTCTATCTTGCTCCCAGTCAAAATATTTCACTAAGCTGTCCAAATTTTCCTGGTTTTCAATATCAACAGCAATAGAGCTAAAAATCCATTCATGAACTAGAGTCCATGAAAAACCTACCAAATTTTGTAAATAGGTTTTATCGGGAATTTCTCCAGGATAAAAATCACGGGAAAATTCCCAAATCTGATGTTTTGTAGAGGTTTCATTTTCTGAGGTAAGAAAATAGCTGATTAGATGATATATTGGGCGACTTAAGTTCCAATAATCTGAAGTGTCTTCTTTATTACTTGCCGCTTTAATACATGCATTAATTTCATCAGAAATATTTTTGACATCCTTGCGATCGATCTGATTTTCAAACCCTGTGATTCTGCGATCTAAGAGAATTTCTCGACAGGGTAAACTCAGCATTTCCATCACATCTTTCAGTTCTTCTGGAATGCGATTGTCAATGTAGCATCCTTCCTTATTGATTAATCTACCCTTTTGATTGGGGAGAAGGCAATATTTTCTCAGCAACTTTTCATGATGGTCTCTAACAAATTGAAGTACAGAGTTAAGCCATTCCAGAGTTCGATCGATATTCCAATCGAGATGTTCTGCCAGTGCCTCAACCGTTTTGAGTCTATGAATATCTTCTAGAAAATCTTCAAAAGTGTATTTAATATCCTCTGACAATTTCTGACCTAAAGCTGATTTTAGGATGTCGTGCCAATCTAGAATATATTCGGGTTGAGGTAAGTATTCGGGATAAAAATCAGAGGCTAACTGGGCAAAGTGTTGAACTTTTGCTCTACTTTTGTAGCTAGGTATTAGAGCCTCTTTGAGGATGATTCTGATTCCTGAAACCGTATCTACTAAGGTGGTATTACTGAGTAGAGTGACCAAATCATCTAAAATTTTAGAGTTATACCAAGGTTCGTCAATATTGTCGGGAATTTTAGCCGTATTTTTCAATTTTGCCAATAAGTGAACCTGATGCCAATTGGAACTGACTAAATGGAGTAACTCAGCATAAAGTAAGTTGGCTTGTTCTAAAAGCTCTTTATTTTGAGGGGTTTTGATGGGATTATCGGGATTGAGTAAGATACCGTCTCTGGGTTCGGTGGGATTGAATAAGGGACTATTGATGACGACGGGATAGGGAAAAGTTTCGGAACCAATTAGAGGAAATTCACAGAAAAGGGTTGGGATTTCATCGGGAATTTCTTGAATCGAATAAACCTGATTGTCTCGTGGTTTGACTTCAACCGCAAGGGTAAGGGTTTGCTGGGAATTGGATAAGCAAGCGATGGTTTGTTGCTGTTGTGCGGAATTAGTCTTTTGTTGTACAATTGTCACAAGCAACAGGGTATCAATTTGATGACGCTCAAGAGTTTGATAGTGATAGGTTACATCTTGAGTTCGATCGGATACCGTGACAGAGGTAATGGTAGGGATAAAAGCGAGTGCATAGGCGATCGCGTGATGCAAGTCCTGAATACCTGCTTGAGCGACTTTAAAACCAGCTTCATCTAATACATAACGAAAGCAAGTATCACAGGTTTGGTTGGGTTGATAGTTGTCTATGGGGGGATAAGAGCGATCGCTATCAATAGCTTCAAAGATCGAAAACGCAGCATCAACATTTTCAATCATTTCGTCTAAGTCAGTTGGACTTCTATCGAGAAGAATATTAAATGGCTTGTAAACACAGATTTGATCCTCCTGATTTTTCAGAACTCCACTGATTTTAACCTTCCGGGAAAGCAAATGAGTCGTCATGAAGCCTGTGCCAAATTTTCCTGTAGTTTTAGGCGTTTGGTTGTCTTCCCGTTTGCGCTCTTTACTGGAAACTTGTTCAATTAAGTAGGTAATATTTTCAATCGAGAAGGGATTGCCATTGTGCTTAAACTCCACATAGTCTTGAGTCAAGATAATTTCAATCTTAACTTCCTCATGCGCTACATCTTTAGCATTTTGCAGTAATTCCCAAATCCATCGCCGTTTAGAAGATGCTCGATTAAAAAGCTGATCGATTCCATCCAGAAGTTTGGTGGCGATAACTTTCTGATAGGCTTTTTTTCTAGCCTCTTCTGCCTGCTGTCGAATGCCCATGTTTTCCCTGATATGTGAGTTGTTTTTATTGTATCATACTCTAGCTTGACGGCGATCGCCCCCACCATCCCTCACCCATACTATTTCACCTTGAGTTTAGGATATAACTAGATTAAGTCAGTCATAGTGTAGGTTGGGTTGAGGAACGTTTCGGCCCAGTTCCAGATGAGGTTATAGTGAGTTAAACTGCTTCTAGGCTATAATTAATTACACAAAACAATCACTCATTCAGCCTAAAAAAACTATGAGTTCAACGCCTGAATTACTGAACCGAATTACGCAAAATACCGGTCAATGTGGCGGTCGTCCCTGTATTCGAGGGATGTGAATTCGCGTCACCGATATTTTAGGAATGTTAGCAGAAAATGTTAGCGTTACTGAAATTTTAGAGGACTTTCCCGATCTAGAACGAGCCGATATTCAAGCTTGTTTGATCTTTGCTGCACGACGTACTGATTTTCCGAGACTAACCGCAACTTGCGAGAATTGTTGACGGCGACTTTACCTGATGCGTTAGAGCAATTGTGCCAAGGAGAAATAATTGTGGAAATTATGAATATTGCTTAAAATGACCGATCGACAAAAATTGATGAAATTTTTGCAGATGTTCGCGATCGCACTACTACACCCGAAAAACCTTGCTGGTTATGAGCATAAAATTCCTCTACTCCTGTCTAAGATCTTAATCACAAGGATGCAATCGACTCACTCCTCTCCTAATGCGTAGCCATTCATTTGCTAATCTGGTTTCCCCTGGTTGAATTTGGCGATCGCCAAATTCTGGATTCCGAAGATAAAATATCGCATCAGCAACCCGATCTAAATCCTTGCTTGATAAGTTAACTCCATTACGAGATACACTATCATAATTGGCAAGGCCTGCTGAATTAGCCAGTGCTGAATTAGCCAGTCCACTCTCACAGTTATGATTGTGAGGGATTAGAAGCGCTTGCATCACACTTTGAATGGCATTCCATTCTCTGACATACTCTGTTTCATCCGGCCGAATTTTGCGCTCTGACAGTTGGGGATTGACACTATAGAAAAAACGATCTGTCCACAAATCGATCGCTTCTGGCGAGATCGGGTTTCGAGCATCACTGATATATCCAGTTTCTCGTAGAAATATACGTAAATCCACAAAAAATGAACTGCGATCGTCATGGAGATAAACTTGCTGTATCCGTTGCCAGCCATCTTCTGCTTCTTCGAGTAAATGTTTTGTTGCTAAATAGGCAGCCAAAATTCCCCGAACATTAGATGGCTCATCTCCATATGTTTCCTTTCGGGTTTGATAAGATTCCCAGAGTTGAGTGACAGAGCTATCAATCTCTTCAGGAAAACGAGTTGTTACCTCTCTCAAACTGTCTTGATGATATTGCCAAATCCGTGGAGGAAAAGCAGAATCAGCATAAGAGGTAAATGCATAAGCAAAACGAGAATCACGGCTGTAAAATTCTATGATGCCATCATCATCTAAATCTTTAAGGCTAGGTATAGCGACTCCATCTCCCCAGTCATGGGTCATGTAAGTATAGTTTTGAGATGCTCGATCGTAGCGGTAGATGAAGGAATAGAAACAACAGTGAGCGCCACCGGTAAAGAAAGTCAGGACTATTTCAGGTTCTGAATCTCCATCCAAATCTTGAACCCAAGAGGAAGGATCGTTTTCTCTAAAGTAGGGGCGATCGAATTCTTTACTTCGGGTAGGGATAGGCTGATTTAAGATGATTTTACCGTCTCGAATAAGTTTTAAGCGTAAATTTAAAACTCGAAAATCATCTTCCTTTTGGTCATAGGAAACTTCGGCTTGCACATGACGAAATTCCGCCCTCTCAATCACAGCATGTACTTTCTCTGGAGTTAACACGAATAAAGAACTCATTACAGCAGAAATTCCACAGGTTAATAAGGAGGGTATTTTCATCTTAGGTTTAAATTATCATTACAAGCTTAATTATTACAAGCTTACTCTAGCTCATGGTAGAGTGTGTCAATTATATCATTGAGCAGACAGAGCTGCAAGCAGCGATCGCCATGACCAGTCTTAAAACGGACTAAATCTAAACGTTATGTAGACTGGCTCTCCAAAATTACTCTAATTCTCTCCCGAAACAACCGCACCGCAGACCGTTGTCCAACCACTTTACTCTGCTCGATAAAACCGGGGATTTCATCCAAAGGTAAAAATGGGAAAGCCAGACTTTTATCCGACCGTTGATATTCTCCCTCAACCAGTTGATAAACTTGCACAGTTTCCTTCGTGTATCTCCACAGTTCCGGAACCCCCAATGCTGCATAAATCGTAAATTTCTTCAGGGATGAGCGAGTGTAATCTGACTCAATTGCTAAATCTGGAGGCGGATCGTTAGGCAGTTTAATGATTTTATCTCTAACTACAGCTTCATTCTGAATATAAAAGCAAGTATCTGGCTCAATAGCACGGCTTAAATCTTCTCGTTCTAAGAGCAATGCACCGACATCCATCACCTCAATTTCTAATTCATCGGCGATAGTATCAATAAAACGTGCGATTAGTCGATTAGGGACTTCATGCTGTTGTAATGGCATCCTCAGTTCTAACACTCCTTTATCATAAGCAATTCTCCACGCCCGATCCTCGCCAACATCTGCTATGATTGCCTGATATGTTGACCAGCTTACATTGCGCAAAATGATGCAATTTTCTGGGGGAACTTGCTGTGGTTTAGGAGCTAATGTTGGGATTTGCATCCGCAGTATCCTTGGGCATTTGATTCAGTGTAACTTTTTTGAAGCATAAGAGCAATAGAGGTCTTGCGATTGCTTAATCGAGAATTTCTCTAATTCTTTCCCGAAACAACCGCACCGCAGATCGTTGTCCAACCGCTTTACTCTGCTTGATAAAACCGGGTATTTCATCCACCGGTAAAAACGGGAAAGCTAGACTTTTATCCGACTTTTGATATTCTCCATCAACCCGTTGATAAACTTCCAGAGTTTCCTTCGTATATCTCCATAGTTCCGGCACTCCCAGCGCTGCATAAATGGATGCTTTATCGATCGAGGAATGGGTATAGTCAGACTCGACTGCTAAATCTGGGGGTGGAACTTCAGTTAGATTAATACTTCTGCCTCTGACTAGAGCTTCATTCTGAATATAGAAACAAGTATCGGGTTCAATAAAACGACTTAAATCTTCTCGCTTCAAACTTAAAGATCCCAAGCTTCTCAATTCAATTCCTAACTCATCGACTAACGCTTCTACAAAGCTCTCAATCAGTCTTTTGGGTTCTTCATTTTCTTCTAAAGGCATCCTGATTTCTAACACTCCTTGATCATAAGCAAATCGACAAGCACGATTTTCTCCGACTTCCGCCAGCAAGGTGGTAAATGTTAACCAGCTTACTCCAGTTAAAATGATTCTTCCTCCTGGGATGACTGGCTGTTGTGTGGGAGCAGATTTTGTAGTCACTATCTTATACTGCCTCAGTATAGGAATAAATATTATAACATTTCTTCAGTGAATAAAGTGGAGACCGATCCCCTTAAATCTCCCTTTTCAAGGGGGACTTTTACTGGGCTTAACTTTTGCATAATCGATTAGCAATTGTTGCCTTCAACCCAACCGACGGGAAAGGGGTGAAGGTAGCTCTGTAGCTCCTGTATAACCTTTCTCTATTGCATGAGGTATAGCCCTCACCCCCAACCCCCTATCCCATTTAATTTTTAATTTTTTCGGCTGTCGCCGACATGAAAATTTTTAATTTTTAATTGATTATGGGGTATTCTAAGTGACGATCGCCATAACCGATCGCGGCAACACTAATCACTGAATGAGAGGAAATTCATGACTGAGCCATCTCACACCACTAAATTGAATCCTAGCTCTAGTTTTAGCGTCAAAATTCGGGTTAAACTCCGAAATCGTGCCGGAGCTTTAGCTAAGGTAACTGGGGCGATCGCATCTATTGGAGGGAGTTTAGGGGAAATTAATCTTTTGGAACGCACCCTTGATTTTACGCTGCGGGAAATTACGGTTGATGCTGGCTCTACGGAACAAGCAGAGGAGATTGTCCAAGGGATTAAAGCCATACCGAATGTTGAAGTCCTGGATGTGTCGGATAAAACGTTCGATCTGCATAAAGGTGGGAAGATTACCATTGATAGCAAAATAGCCATTAAAGGTCAGTCTGACTTGGCTATGGCTTATACTCCTGGAGTCGGTCGGATCTGTAAGGCGATCGCCGAAAATCCAGAAAAAGCCTTTGATTTAACCATTAAAAGTAATACGGTTGCCATTGTCACTGATGGTAGTGCTGTCCTAGGATTGGGAAATCTGGGCCCCTTAGGTGCGCTGCCGGTGATGGAAGGAAAAGCCATGCTGTTTAAGGATTTTGGTGGACTCGATGCCTTTCCGGTTTGTCTGGATACCCAAGATACCCAAGAGATTATTGAAACGGTAAAACGGATGGCTCCTGTATTTGGTGGAGTGAATTTGGAAGATATTAGCGCTCCCCGATGCTTTGAAATTGAGCGTCGTTTGAAAGAAGAGTTGGATATTCCCATTTTCCACGATGACCAACATGGAACGGCAATCGTCACTCAAGCGGCGCTCTATAATGCCCTGAAATGGGTGAAAAAGAGCCTGGGAGAGGTGCGAATTGCGATCAATGGGGCCGGAGCGGCTGGGGTGGCGATCGCCCATCTATTGCAAGAAGCAGGAGCCAAAACCATCATCATGTGTGACTCGAAGGGCATTGTGTCTACCGAACGGTCAGATTTGAACGCGGCTAAACAGGAGTTTGCCGTGGCGGAGTCGGGATCTTTAGCCGATGCCATGAAAAATACCGATGTGTTTATTGGGGTGAGTGTACCAGGGGTGCTGACCCCAGGAATGGTAAGTACGATGGCTAAAGATGCGATCGTGTTTGCCATGGCTAACCCCATTCCGGAAATTCAACCAGAGTTAGTCACAGATCGCGTAGCAGTTATGGCTACCGGACGCAGTGACTATCCGAATCAAATCAATAATGTCTTAGCCTTCCCTGGGGTCTTCCGAGGTGCTTTAGATTGCCGCGCCCGCAGTATTACTCGCAAAATGTGCATTGAAGCAGCAGGGGCGATCGCCTCTTTAGTCAGTCCCATTGAGCTGAGTCCCCATCATATCATTCCTTCTGTATTCGATTCTCGCGTTGCTACTGCCGTATCTGCTGCGGTGCAACAAGCAGCCCGGGCCGAAGGTATTGCCCAGTGTTAAAACAGGATGGGGGATAGGGGGATAGGGGGATAGGGGGATGGGGGAATATACAACGATCTCCCCTTCTCCTGCTAACCCTACCTATCCCTTGAATGAATTACCCGAACTTGATGTAACCCCCAATAACTATGAAAACTGTTTCCTATTGGATCGGTGCTAGTGTTAGCACTCTTATTCTTGGATCTCCCTTCGTCGCTTGGGCAGGGCCAACGCTATACTACGAAAAATTATGGTTAGATCTGTCAGTTTCGGCTTGTTTGCAGAGAGCAGAAGAGGCGATCGCCTCTACCGAGGTTCCGGTGTTAAATGTCAATGACACTCGCGTGTTAGCCGTCAGTCCTACTGTCTCGGTGGCGATCGACTGCGAGGCGATCGACACTAAAACCCGCAGTATCATTATGGTCAGTAGCGATGGCAATGAACCCATGACAGCCATTAATTTAACCCAAACCTTGAAAGAAGCCATGAGCGACATCAATCATAAAAATCCAGATGTAAACTAAATCCAGGTAATATGGATTCGCCAGATAACTCTGTAGGCAAACTTCGCACTTCTACCTCTTTTTGTGGCCGATAAATTTCCACTTGTTGCTGTTGGGGATTAATCAACCATGCCAATTGTACCCCCGCATCCATATATTCCCTCATTTTGGCACGCAACTGGTCTAAACTATCCGTTGCCGACCTTAATTCGATCGCAAAATCGGGCGCAATGGGTGGAAATTTGCGTCGTTGTTCGGGAGTTAAAGCTAAATAGCGTTCCCGGCGAATCCAAGCAGCATCTGGAGAACGATCCGCACCATTGGGTAGCTTAAATATAGTCGAGGAACTGAAGGTATAACCCAGGTCAGTTTGTCCATTCCAAATTCCCAAATCAGTGATTAAATCTGCTTCTCGTTTTCCACTATCGCCTCCTACGAGTGGCATAATCAATAATTCTCCTTGTGCCGTTCGTTCAAAGCTCAATTCGCGGTTATCTTGGCATAAGTGATAAAATTGCTCATCACTGAGATTAACAGTATCTAAATTTAATGTCAAAAGATTTTCAGTTAACTGCATAATCGGTCATTTCTCGCATAATAGGAGGGAAAAAACCGAAAACGATATCCTGTTTAGGTATACCCAAGTCAACTAAATCTGCTGCCATATCATGCTCGGTTGAGTTAGCAAAAATCCAGATTTTTTCATTGCGGATATCCATATGCATGACACAATGATGTACCCAGCGCTCATTAAGCCAACCGAGATGGACAATTTGATAGTGATTTCGCTCGGTGTCAAAAATAGTTAAAACTTCAATCTCACCATAAGCTGGCTTAACTTTTGCGTAATCGATGAGCAGTTGCTGCACAATTTGTTGATAGTGGGTTAATTTATCGCTCAGTTCTTCCATAGTAAAATCGCCTCTAATTCAACATTATAAACAATAAGTTTGACAGAATTTTCTTGTAGCCTTGAAGCGGGGAAATCAAGTTGAAAGAATCGGTTATAGATGCGATCGGGTACAGCTAGATACAAAATACGATCGGGTTCTTGAATATGTAATGCCGCCCGATAGTTAATAAACTGACCCAGGGCTGTATGAAACTCTGAAATTGTAGATGTAGTAACCAAAAAACTTTTGACTTCAACTGCAATTTTCTCATTTCCTCGCTCTGCTGCGATTAATCGTTCTGCTCCCAAGTCAATTTCCATCTCTACACCGCCCACTTTCATCTGAAGTGGATCGTGGGTCACATTCCACCCATCTTTAACAAGCGCTGTCTTAACCCCTTGATGAAACCGATCCTTGGCCACAACTTTTGGGTGAATCACTAAACTAATAATATTGTATCATGGAATCCATAATCTGAGTTTGTGCTATTTTAATTCCAACCCATTCGCGTCCCTAGATAGACAACCTTATCTATGAATACTGTAGATTACCTCCGCATCAGCCTAATTGACCGATGTAATTTTCGGTGCGAGTATTGTATGCCTGCGGGTGAAGAACTCAACTATATCTTAAGTCAAAATCTCCTCACATCTGACGAGATTCTTACCCTCTTAAAAGAGATTTTTATTCCCCTTGGTTTTACCCGCTTTCGCTTAACCGGAGGTGAACCCTTACTGCGTCCGGGAGTGGTGGATTTGGTGCGACAAATTGCCCAACTGCCCCAAACCCAAGATTTAGCCATGACTACGAATGGATTTTTACTCGATACCTTGGCGCAAGACCTGTATGATGCCGGTTTGAGGCGGATTAATATTAGTCTTGATTCCCTAGAACCAGAGACATTTGACAAAATTATCGGAAATCGGGGTAAAAGTCGCTGGGAACGAACATGGGCAGGGATTCAGAAGGCATATGAAGTAGGGTTCAACCCCTTAAAATTGAATGTGGTAGTGATTCCTGGGGTGAATGACCATGAGGTATTAAATTTAGCGGCATTAACTCTAGATCGCCAATGGCATGTCAGATTTATCGAGTTTATGCCTATTGGCAATGGTCATTTATTTACCAAGCGAGCCTGGATACCTTCGGAGGAATTACGCCAAAGAATTCGGGAGTGTTGGGGACTTACAGAGGGTGAGGTGCGTGGAAATGGGCCGGCAGATGTGTTCCAAATTCCTGGCGCTCAGGGGACATTGGGGTTTATTAGTCAGATGTCCGAGTGTTTTTGCGATCGCTGTAATCGAATGCGGTTATCGGCTGATGGTTGGTTGCGTCCCTGTCTGCTCAATGAAACTGGACAGATCGATCTCAAAAGCGAGTTGCGATCGCAGGTTCCTTTAACCGAATTACGCCAACAAGTCGCCGATCTCTTACAGATTAAACCAGAGATTAATTTCAAACAACGGGAATCGGGTACAGAAGGCGTTTACACCCGCACCATGTCCCAGATTGGAGGATGAGAGCGCTAGGGGGAAATCACTCAAGCTTCTGGCGTTAAATTCAGGCCGCGATACACTTGTTCAATGGGAAAACGGAGGTTAATACTTGTGAGTTCTATGGTGTCCCCTTCTTGATAGTTGATAATGATCCATTCTCCGGCATCATTTTTATGATACAAATCCATGGCTATGTGAGTCGAACTAACCAGTAAATAGTCGATTAAGGCGGGATTCTGGCGATACATCCTAAACTTCCCACCGCGATCGTAGGCTTCCGTACTTTGAGATAAAACTTCCACAATTAAGCAGGGATAAGTGAAAGAGTTAGGGGTGTTTTTGTCGCGATCGTCGCAGGTAACACTAGCATCGGGATAAGTGTAGTTCTGGGTTTCAAGCATATTAATCTTGATATCGGAATTGCCTGTAATACAACCACTTCCTTCTAAATGAGCCTCAAACATGGCCGTAAATCGGATACCAATGCGCCCATGATTGACGCTGCCGCCTCCCATGGCATAAACTTGACCTTCTATATATTCATACTTTTCTAGTTGTGCTTCTTCCCAAGTGAAATACTCTTCAGGAGTGAGATGGGGATAATTATCTTTAGCTGCAATCATAGTTATCAGGAATGGAAAATAGAGTCTTTACCCATCATAACATTGACCACTATGATAATATGAAAGATATCTTAAATTATAAATTATCTATATCTTTAATCATTCATGAAACTCAAAAAATATAGGCTACTATTGATCGGTGTCTTCTTGTTTACGCTACTGGGTTGTCTGTCCAGTGGAGGAAAAGAAATGCACGAGTTTAACCCAACAATTCGAGTCCCTGCGGAGTGGGAAACCCATGCAGGTACATGGATGCAATGGCCAAGTGCTTATGAGTCAGAGATGCGCCCAGAATTTGCCCAGATTATTGATATTATTCAAGATTACGAACCGGTTCACCTGTTGACCAGTAGTGAGGCTGAAAAAAGGAGAGCCAAACAATTTTTGTTAAAAAAAGGAGTTCCCAATACCCAAATCACTTGGCATATTGTGCCCGTAGATAATGCTTGGTTGCGGGATAATGGGCCCATTTATGTGACGGATGGAATCGATCTGTGGATTCAAAATTGGAGATTTGATGCCTGGGGAGGGAACTTTGGCCCAGATATTGAGTACAAAAATGATAATCAAGTTCCCATTTATATTGGAGAATACTTGGGTTTGCCCATTGAAGATTATCAAGATTATGTGTTAGAAAAAGGCAATTTAGAATTCAATGGCGCAGGGACATTAGTGCTAAATTGGGATTGTCAGGACGATCGCAATCCTGGAATGACTCAAAGGGAACATGAAACTATTCTCAAGCAAGCTTTTGGGGTTCACACCATTATCTGGGCTTATGGACATCACCGAGATGATGGAACCACAGGTCACATTGATGGGATTGCACGGTTTGTTGACCGCAATACCTTGATGGTTGCAGATTACGATCGCTCAAAGACGGAACGGAATTTAGCAAGAGCAGCTAAAGAAGCAGGATTAGAGGTGGTTCGCTATCCCGGTAATCCGAACTGGTTGGTCGGTAACGGATTTGTCTTAGCAATGGGGGAAGGAGAGGAGAGGATTGACGCTGCATTAAAATCTGAACTGGAATTTCTCTTTCCCGATCGCCAAATTCACTTGATTCATGCAGAAGCGATCTTCGATTCAGGAGGCGGTATCCATTGTGTCACCAACGATCAGCCTGCATAATCTTTAGATTCAAGCGATTCCATATTATTTGGAAACAGCCCACGATCGCACTTCTCCTAAAGTTACCGGAGTGCGATCGCTCACATCAATGGTAAACCGAAACACCCGTTTGGCGCGGCGAGCGTTTTCCGGATCGAAGAACTTTAATTTTACATCCCAACATTCGCTCCCGTAGCGACAGAAGGGGCTTTTTTCCACATCAATGCTGTGCAGCTCCATGCCGATGGCAACGGCTTCCGAGAAGGTTTGCACCGCTTGGAAAGCATTGGTAGCAGCGAAATTCAACGCCCTATCTTTTGCCATTTGTCCCAAGTTGCGCAAGTCGTAGTACACTCGATTGAGGAAGCTAGATAAAGTGCGACGCATAGCTGCTTCATCGGCTGCTTCTTGTTCTGCACTCACGGCTTGCAAGGCAGATTCGACTAATGTATTCACTTTCCAGCCATACATTCCCCTGGGACTATTCACCTTCAGCACTGGGATAACTTGCCCGGAAAAGAGTCTGACGGTTTCATCGGTTAATGTACCGGGAATACTCACCCGTTCGATATAATCTTCATCATCTTCGGCTAAAACTTGACCCGCTAGCATATATTGCATCGTTTCATAGATGTCGGCACCAAATGCGCCTACGGGTTTAATCGCATAAATTGGCGTGAGTTCTATATTTAACGTCCAAATAAGAGATTTACTTTCCGAAAGATTGGTTTCCAGATAATCGACCATTTGCCGGGCATCGTAGGGATTTGCCGGAACTTGCGTATTTCCAACGACTGCCGCAGGCATAAATTGTTTGAACGTATCCCGGCGTGCTTCTGTACCGAAATCATAGCCCAAGGTTCCCAAAGCATACACTAGGTTGGAACGTTGACTGGGGGTGACGCTGCTGGGAGAAACTGGGTGGGTTAATCCATTTCCGGTTAAAACAACAGTATTCTCTGGTAAGTTTGGTGTTTCGTCGTTGGTTTCTGGAGTGGAAAGAGGGGTTTGGGGTAAACTTTCGCTGGGGGTTTCGTTGCTCGGTGCGATCGCATTTTCCGTAGTAGAGATAGTTTCACTTTCGGAATTTGCCACTATTGCTTTTTCCGCTAATGGCTCTCCAGTCAACAGTTCGTAAGCCCCAGCAATATTAATTTTTCCCAACAAACAGCGTTCTGGTTCTTCCACTTCTTCAGGATCGCAGGGAATGGCACTATTGGTTAAAGCAGCTCGTACTGCTTCGGCATCTGGTGCAGCTCCTTTTTCCAGTTGCAAACTCATTAATAGGGCTGCGGTTCCCGTGACAATAGGAGCGGCACAACTGGTTCCCTTTTTACGAATAGGTTCGTCCGTTCGCGGTTGCGCTCCTAAGATATTTTCTCCTGGGGCGAGGATGCCTTGACTGGCATATTTCCCGCCAAAGTTACTGAATTTAAACGGTTCTCCCGTGTCTTTCATTGCTCCTACAGTGAGGACATTGTCTAAGACTGCTGGCACGCACCAACATTCGCCTTTATCGTTCCCTCCTGGAGCGATGACGAGAATATTATTATCCTGGGCTTGACGAATGGCTTTGTCGATAAATTCGTGAGCGAGTCCGCTTTGGGTGGGGTGACAAACGGCGCAGTGGATGATGTTGGCTCCCTGCTCGATGGCAGTGCTAATGGCGCGGGACAGGTTGAGAGGATTAATAAAATCGTCGTTGCTATAAGCGATGGGAATATTAATTACGGTTGCATTTGGGGCAATCCCTTCCACGGGAGAATCCGGTTGTCCGCAAATGGTACTAATAATATGGTTGGCGTGAAACTGTAAATGCAGGCTGGCGCGGATATTTTTATCGGGGATAGCGGCTACCATCATTTCCCCTTTTTCGTCCTCGCTTTTGCCGCTACTTTCGATTTCGAGAAAGGATTGAAAATGCTGCGCTTCGATCGCAAATTCTTCTGTCCAATAGGGTTCAAACCGGGTGAGATTTGCCCCTTGGAAACAGGCGCGTTCTAGGTCTACTTTACCATCGAGAACGGCAATTTTAATGCGACGATCGCCTTGGGTTTGGGAGCGGAGGGCAGAGAGTCCGGCGATATCGGTTAAATCGGGCATAGTTTAATGTCTCAATCCTTATCTGGGTTCTGCAACATCTGCATGGTTCTGTTTAACACCAAATGCGACCGCGACGAAATGGCTTTTCGTTTTTGTCCCGCTTATGGTCTTTAAACATACTTTTCCAGCGACCGTAGTCTTCTAATCCAGTGGCCAGAATATAAGATTGTTCGGGTTCGCTCGATGGGCTTTGGCTTGCGGTTTCTTCCTTTGTGGTTTTAGCCGCTTTCGCGTTTGCTTTTTTGCGATTTCCTTTGGCTTCTGCCATGATTCAACTGCTCCTTAATTATGAGAGAATGCGAGATTGGCGATCGTCTAACGTCCCCATCAAGACATTTTCAGAGTGCTGTAGGGAGGATATTGAAATTGTGCCGGATCGTTGTAATTTGCGCCGTGCATTAAGTCCATGCGGATGTGGAGTAAGTCATCACCCCGTCCGTGAATGACATCGACGCATTCATAGATTTTGACAAAGTGGGGACGTTTGATAGGGGGAGATTGTTTGGGAAGTTTCATAGTGCCGTTAGGATACTAGTAATTTGTGGTAATGTTCCTTAGATGGTTCTAGCAACTTCAGGTTCTAGATAGGGGAAATCGTTGGTGCTTTCCCCTGTTCCCTGCCTCTTCTCTCATGGCTGGTGGAAAAAAGAGTTTTAACCTTTTTTGAGGTGAGTGATAGGCTTAAGAGAACTACTCAGCATCATCACCTGCAAAAGTCAGGTAAAAACCATCCTCTCTCTCCTGAGGACCAAAAACGAGGGGTGCTACGATCGCATTTCCATCACGAGAAACCGTAGCAGCATTTTCGCGCTTCACCGGAGCCACAGTTACCGGAGTCATCTTTTTAGTTTTCATAATTCTTTGCCCTTGATATCAGCAATTTTTCCTGAGACTTAAAACTCAGAGTTATGACTATCAAGATATAATCTTCTCTGCATCATGTCAACAATATCGCGTTACATTTAATTAAGTCTTTGGACTGAAATTGTGAAGGGAGCGATCGCACTCTAGAAAAATTGGGAATAGTGCGATCGCATTTTCCATTCTTTCTATCAATATACAAGGTTAATCGAGATCTTCCTGTAGAGCGTTATCTTCCGGAAAATAATCCATATCTAAAACTTGCTCTTGCGTAAAAGGACAATCAGTCGGAAATGTTTGTTTCGGCAAATTAGTTTCATTAACCGCAGCGCGCACTGCTTTTGGATAGCATTCTGAGAAAATCTCGGTAAAATAAGGGTTTAAGCTCGGACTATCCTTTAACAGAAGCTCTAATTGCTCTCGTTGCTCGTCAATTGTATTTAGCCAGCTATTTGTCCGTTTTTCCGATTGATATTTCCACTTCAGCAAATGCATCAATAGAACTTTTAAGCGACTGAACATCTCCCGTTTATTGTTCCGTCCCATATCGGTAACTTCTTCGATTAGGTTTTCTATGTCCAGGCCGTCTAAATCTCCTTTTCTTAAATACGTTACAGTTTGCTCGATCCACAAATTAAAATCGGTTTCATAAAGCTGAGAGAGTTTCGCGCTCATTCTGACTCCTCCTTGCTGAGGTTGTGTTAGCCTTGAGGCTAACACGGGATAGATGGATATCTCTAATACGGAGAAGACCAAGAACGAACTTCGCCCAAGGTCACCGGAATTAAATCGCTCACATCAATCGTAAACCGGAACACTTTTTTCGCGCGGCGGCTATTTTCTGGGTCGAAGAACTTAAGCTGCACATCCCAACAGTCGCTATCCATGCGACAGAAGGGACTCTTGCTGACATTAATGCTATCGAGTTCCATGCCCACACCCACGGCTTCCGAGAAGGTTTGCGCCGCTTGAAACGCATTAGTCGCGGCAAAGTTGAGGGCGCGGTCTTGGGAGGTTTGCCCCAGGTTGCGCAAATCGTAGTAAATGCGGTTGAGGAAGCTGCTCAGGGTGCGGCGCATTTGTCCTTCATCGGCTCCACTTTGTTCGACTCCAACTGCTTCTAAGGCAGCACCCACTAAGCTGTTGACGTGCCAACCGTACATTCCGCGAGGACTTTGGGGTTCGATAACCGGAACCACTTGACCGGAGAACAGGCGCACGGTACGGCCGGTAATGCGTCCGGGGATACTAACGCGCTCGATGTACTCGGCGCTATCTTCCGCTTGCACTTGTCCGGAGAGAAATTCTTGCAGGACGCTGTAAACCTCGCGAGAAAAAGAACCGACGGGTTCGATGGCGTAAACTGGGGTTAATTCTAGGTTGAGCGTCCAGATTAAGGATTTTGTTTCCGAGAGGTTATCGCCCAGGTAATCCACCATTTGCCGAGCATCGTAAGGATTGGCCGGAATCTGAGTATTTTCAATGGTGACAGCGGGCATCAGTTGCTTGAATGTATCCCGACGGGCTTCGCTGCCGAAGTCATAGCCGAGGATGCCGATGGCGTAAACGATAGTGTTTGCCGGGGTGGCCGACTGGCTAGGGGTGATGGGGTTGCTTGGTTCTGGCATAGATTCTCCTGTAATGGTTGTTGATGAAATAGGGTTGGAAGGAGCGACTTCCGCCGCAAGCACTTCGGGAAATTCAGTTTGTTTTTGAGCTTGAATAGGAGCTTCCTCTGGTTCTGGCGTACCGCCACAGCTACAACCGGAGGCTTCCACCAGTTCTTGAGGTTCTATGGCTTGGGCTTCTAGAGTTTCAGATGGTTCGGACATCGTTTCTCCTGTTAGGTGTTTGATTGCACCGGGAATGTTTAACAGGCCTGCTAAACATTTCCGGCCATTTTCATCTCCCGCCAACTCGCAGGGAAGAGCGCTGGCGAGCAGTGCTTCTCGCACAGCTTGGGGGTTAGGGTCTTCTCCCCGTTGCACTTGCAGGCTGAGGAGCAAGGCGGCGATTCCGGTAATAATGGGAGCGGCAAAACTGGTACCGCTGAGGGAGAGTGTACCACCGCCTGGTTTGGCTCCTTGAATGCTTTCACCAGGAGCGAGGATGCCTTGGGTTTGGTAGGTTTCTCCCCAGTTGCTGAAGTCGAGGGGATGGCCTCTAGCATCGGTGGCTCCGACGGCGAGGACGGCGGGGAGAGCGGCAGGGACGTGGAGGCAGTCGCAGCCGTCGTTTCCAGCAGCAGCAACGATGAGAATGTTCCTGTCGCGGCACATACTGACGGCTCTCTCTAGCCAGTCTTCGGCTTCTCCGATGTCAGTGAGGGAGCCACCACTAATATTAATCACTTGTGCACCGTTTTCGGCTGCTTGTTCGATGGCGCGGGAAAGGTCAAGTTGGGAGAGTTTGCGGTTGTCGTCGGCAAAGACGGGAGCGAGGAGTCCGCGACAGTTGGGAGCAATGCCGGGGATGTCGGTGTTAGGTTGGCCGAAAATCAGGCTGGCGATGTGCGTGCCGTGAGTGGACATTTGTCCGGCAGTGGCTTGGTGCTGGACGAGTGTGGGGAGGCGGCTGAGGGTTGCGCCGTTAAAGCAGGGATGGTTTGTATCGATGACTCCATCGAGGATAGCGACGGTAATGTCTGAGTCGCCCTGGGTGCGTTTTTGTAAGTCTGAGAGTCCGGGAATTGTCAGTTGAGACATTATCAATAAGGGTAAGTTATGCTTATTCGCTTACATTTTTTATGGGACGAGTTAATGATTACGTAGGCACTTTCTGTGAGATTTCATTAAGCATGGGGGGCAGAAGTTTGGAGTGTTATCTCGATGACAAAACGAAGAAGGCGATCGGTTTTCTTCCCTTTCCCCCGTGCCAGGTAAGGGGAAACCGAGAACTCACAACGGTTGTAATCTTATGGTCTAACTGTATGTTGTCTCACTGATGAAAGCTTGGCTGTAATAGAGGTTGATGTTTTGAATTCGTCCAGCTATTAGTTCAGATTCGGATAATGCGACCCACATTTTTTCGATCCCTCTTGTTGCAGACAAAAATCATGGACTCGATGGGCTGTATCGTTGACGGGGAAGTAACTGAGAAAATCTCGAATATCTTCTATGTGGTAGTACAGAACGTTGGCTTCGTTAGCCCGACTGAAACCGATTCCCATCAGGTTAGGGATAGCTAAGGGTTTGAGAGCGGTTGGGTAAAGGATTTCTTCTAGGGTTTGACGAGTTTTAGGCTGATTAAATTCCTCTTTTGTCACTTCAGGATAAAGTTCAATGGCACTGCGACCATCTACATTAAAATCGAATCCGATGTGCAAAGTATCGGAACGGAGCAGTTTTTGCAGTTCCGGACTCTCTCCACACAGTTGTTGGGCGAGGGAATTTTTTTCGGGATAGTCGCCAATGCGAATAAAGACTTTTAAACGGGACTCGGGGAGTTCGTGGCGCAAATCGACTCCGGCTAAAATCGTTTGGACTTTGCTAACATCAAAGTCGTTGCCCAAAAATTGGTGCAGCAGTTCGTAGTTGAGGTTGACATTAACTCTAGCTTCCACTGTTTTGAAGAAATTGAGGGCAGCGTTGAGATTCTCGATAGGTTTGTGGTCTGAGAATTGTAGGTCGAAACGAGCCGGATAGAGTTGGTCTTGTTTCATTTTTCCCGAACATTCGATGAGACAGTTCCCAGTTGTTGTAACGAACTGCTCGAAAAGCTCTAGGGGATAAAGGTTATCTATATCAAATGCATTTTTGTGTGTGCCAATGTAGTAAAGTCTGTCATCAACTGGAGTCATTAACTTTCACTTTTCTTTTACGATTTCAGTAACTACGGCAGTTATGAACGGTTAACTCAGGAGGCTCCCTTTTTCCCCCACCTCCCCCGTTTTTGTCCTTTCTCCTTGGGGGGGGTGAGGGTTCCCACCCAGGTTAGGATTTAGGGTTGTGTAAACCTGCAAACGCTGGGTTATGCAAATCTCCCGTATGGCCGATTCCAATCATCGTATCCAAATCTACTTGTACTTCCGATTCCCATAGGTCCCAGGGGTGCGATCGCGTTCCCATCACGAGAAACAGTAGCCACATTTTCACGCTTCACAGGAGCCACAGTTACTGGAGTCAGTTTTTTCGTCTTCATGATGCATGACCTCATTAAATTGATTGACAGTTTTTCGGAGACTTTGACTTAGTTCTCCGGTTTCTTGATTTGTGAATGGTAATCTTCTCCTCTGCCCATGTCAATAGCTTTAGGTAACGTTTGATTAAGTCTTGGCATCGAAAGAGTTGGGGGCGATCTCACTGGGGAAATGAGGGAGGGGTGCGATCGCACCTGGCGATCCTTCCCCTCTGCTCCCTCCCTCCTTGCACCCTTGCCTCAACGGGGCGATCGCTCAAAATTATCTGTTAAAATTTTGATAGGTTTAGGGAGATAAAACCATGACAGCATTAGTCTTAAATAACGCAGAAACCTGTCCGATTGCTGATGAACAATTTTATCAGCTTTGCGCTGCTAACCGTAATTTAAGATTAGAACGAACCGCTAAAGGAGACTTAATCATTATGCCACCCACAGGAGGGGAAACCAGTAAGCGTAATTCTGACCTTAACCTAGAGTTAGCCCTATGGAATCGACAAACTCAATTAGGAATCGTCTTTGATTCATCGGGTGGGTTTACCCTTCCTAATGGGGGAGATTACTCCCCAGATGCTTCTTGGATACCCTTAGCGAAATGGGAAGCGTTAACCGCAGAACAAAAGACTAAATTTTTACCCTTATCTCCCGATTTTGCGATCGAACTGCGATCGCCTAGCGATTCCTTAAAACTTCTACAAGGAAAAATGCAAGAATATATGGATAATGGTTGTCGGTTAGGTTGGCTCATTAACCCTAAAAACCGTCAAGTTGAAATTTATCGTCAAGGACAAGAAAAACAAATTTTAGACGATCCTCTCACCTTATCCGGAGAAGATATTTTACCCGGATTTGTTTTAAATCTTCAATTGATTTGGTAATGGAACTCTCTAGCAAAGAAAACCCTATCAGCGTTTATATTTATCAATTAACAATCCTTGATAACACCTTTTAGATTCATGGAATAGGGGTGGGAAATACCTATCTGAAACACCGTAAATTCCGAATATCTGGCATATCCAGTCTTTTCTACAATGGTCTCAAAGCATTAAAATGAAGTATCTGAAGAGACTATGCAACCCAATAATCCCAATCAATTTACAGAAAAAGCGTGGCAGGCGATCGCCCAAACTCCCGATATTGCCAAAAGCTATCAACATCAGCAACTCGAAAGCGAACACTTAATGAAAGCGCTCCTCGAACAGAATGGGTTAGCCACCAATATCTTATCCAAAACCCAGGTGAATCTACCCGCCTTTCGCGAGCAAACGGAAGCCTTTCTCCAACGACAAGCCAAAGTCCAGGGAGGGGGAGGATCGGTTTATCTTGGTCGTTCCTTAGATACCTTGCTCGATCGCGCCCAAACCTATCAGAATCAGTATGAGGATAGTTATATTTCCATTGAACACCTCTTACTAGCCTTTCTCCAGGATGACCGCTTTGGTAAAAGCTTGTGCAAAGATTTTAAACTGGATGAAGCCAAACTCCAGCAAACCATTCGCGACATTCGAGGAACCCACAAAGTGACCGATCAAAATCCTGAAGGCAAATATGAAGCCCTAGAAAAATATGGCCGAGACTTGACCGATGCCGCGCGGCAAGGTAAGCTAGACCCCGTGATTGGCCGGGATGACGAGATTCGCCGCACCATTCAAATCCTCTCGCGACGCACCAAAAACAACCCCGTGTTAATTGGGGAACCTGGAGTCGGAAAAACGGCGATCGCCGAAGGATTGGCACAGCGCATCGTTGCTGGAGATGTGCCCCAGTCCCTCAAAGACCGTGCCTTAATTGCTCTAGACTTAGGCGCACTCATTGCTGGAGCCAAATATCGGGGCGAATTTGAAGAACGACTCAAAGCCGTACTCAAAGAAGTTACGGATTATCAAGGTAATGTTATTCTCTTTATTGATGAAATTCATACCGTCGTCGGTGCAGGGGCAACCCAGGGAGCCATGGATGCCGGTAACCTGCTCAAACCCATGTTAGCACGGGGAGAATTGCGCTGTATTGGTGCAACTACGCTTGATGAATACCGCAAGTATGTTGAAAAAGATGCCGCCTTAGAGCGCCGCTTTCAACAGGTGTATGTCGATCAACCCAGTGTTGAAGATACGGTATCCATTTTACGCGGACTCAAGGAACGCTATGAAGTGCATCATGGGGTGAAGATTTCCGATAGTTCCCTAGTGGCAGCCGCTACCTTATCGACTCGGTATATTAGCGATCGCTTCCTTCCCGATAAGGCGATCGATTTAGTCGATGAAGCTGCCGCCCGGTTAAAAATGGAAATCACCTCCAAACCCGAAGAACTTGATGAAATTGACCGCAAAATTTTGCAGCTAGAAATGGAGCGTCTTTCCTTACAAAAAGAAAATGATCTCATTTCCTTAGAACGATTAGAGCGCTTAGAAAAAGATCTCGCTAACCTGAAAGAACAGCAACATGCCCTCAATTCCCAATGGCAATTAGAAAAAGACAGGATTGACAATCTTCAGAACATAAAAGAAGAAATCGATCGCGTCAACGTTGAAATTCAGCAAGCTGAACGTAATTACGACCTCAACCGCGCCGCAGAATTAAAATATGGCAAACTAACGACCCTGCAAAAACAACTCACTGAAGCCGAAACCCATCTTGCTGAATCGCAAACTACGGGCAAATCCCTACTCCGTGAAGAAGTAACTGACTCAGATATTGCTGAAGTCATCTCCAAATGGACCGGCATACCCATTAGTAAACTCGTAGAATCGGAAATGCAAAAACTCCTCAATTTAGAGGATGAACTACACCAACGTGTCGTAGGACAACATGAAGCCGTAACTGCCGTTTCTGATGCTATTCAACGGTCTCGTGCAGGTCTATCTGACCCCAATCGACCGGTTGCCAGTTTTATTTTTCTCGGCCCCACAGGAGTCGGAAAAACTGAACTGGCAAAAGCCCTCGCGGCCTATCTATTCGACACCGAAGAAGCCCTCGTTCGGATTGATATGTCCGAATATATGGAAAAACATGCCGTTTCCCGATTAATTGGCGCACCTCCCGGTTATGTTGGCTATGATGAAGGTGGACAATTAACGGAAGCCATTCGCCGCCGTCCTTACTCCGTCATTCTCTTTGATGAAATTGAAAAAGCCCATGCCGATGTCTTCAACATCATGCTCCAAATCCTTGATGATGGAAGGGTTACAGACTCGCAAGGGCATACCGTAGATTTCAAAAATACGATTATTATCATGACCTCTAATATCGGCTCCCAATACATCTTAGATCTGGCGGGAAATGACGATAATTATGAGGAAATGCAAACTACAGTGATGGAAGCTTTGCGTTCCACATTCCGCCCAGAATTTCTCAATCGCATTGACGAAACGATTATTTTCCACTCGTTGAAAAAAGAGCAACTACGAGAAATTGTGCAACTGCAAACAGTACACTTAGAATCTCGGTTAGCAGAGCGGAAAATCGCCCTAAAATTATCAGATACTGCCCTGGATTTCCTGGCAGCCGTTGGTTACGATCCGGTTTATGGAGCCAGACCCTTAAAACGAGCGATTCAACGGGAGTTAGAAACCAAGATAGCTAAGGGGATTTTACGAGGTGAATTTACCGAAGGTGATACGATCTTTGTGAATGAAGAAAATGAGCGCTTAACGTTGCAAAGCTTGAGTGCAAGTTTAGTCAAAACTTAAATCTAGTCTGGAGATCTAGAAACCCGCTTTTCCCAAAAAACGGGTTTCTGGCGTATCTAAGAACATTGGGCAACGGTTTGATTTTCTTTTAGAGCTATCAAATATTGCTCGAGTAAAAATTCTGGAATTTTAGTCAGAATTTCAGGATCTTGATGTTGAATAACCCGATCGGATTGACAGGAAATTTGGAGCTTATCCGGTGTATCTAAAGATTGGGGTACATATTCAAAGGAACAGGAAATTTGTCGTTGTTGACAACTATCCAAAACTGCCGCAATAATCATGCCATGACTACCGGGATAATCAGCAACAGAGTACCAATCTCCTTGATAGATCACTTCAAAACTGCGGCTATTGCGCTGGCGACAACGTTGGGGTTCGAGTTTCGCCCATTGAGATAGGTATTGACAAAGGGGGGATTGAGTCATTATCCCTTAAAGATTGACAGGACAAGGTTAGATCGGAGCAATACCTGTATTGTATCAATCTACAGAGAAGTTGAGCGTTCAATTTGTTCGATTAGATTCCAGAATTTGAGAATGCCGAGGCTAAACAGCACTAAGGAGGTAATACCGGAGGTAAAAAATTCTAGGCTATTGCCTTCTAGGAGGCTGATTAAACTACTGCATCCTATCCAAGCGGCAATGCCCGTGAATACTGAGGCTGAGGTTCCTTCCTCTCCTCTGGTGATTAACAAGAGGGCAATTCCCGATCCCAAAACACTGACTAATCCGGAAATGGTTCCAGTACAGGTAATGGCGATCGCCACTACACCATAGCGCAAAATTAAACCCCAGGTTCGCACACGAGGGGATCGCGATCGATAGTTTACTCTTATCATCCCATTGACTCCCGAAATCCTTCCCTCTCTTATCAGCCTAAACCTTGACCCTACGGCAATCTGTTACATTTATTTAATCTGAGTAACGATTGAATGTGTCGAATACACATGACTTTAAATCATCATCGGAACCAATCATGAAACACGCAAGCCTTTCAGAGACTCAATATTATACCTGGAAAACCTATCGCTGTGCCTATGAAGTCAGTTCTTCACCGCAATTCGATCCCCAAACTACTCCTCTGCTCCTTATCCATCCGATTGGCGTGGGATTATCCCGTAGGTTTTGGGATCGCTTTATTACTCAGTGGCGAGATCAAGGCTATAGCCAACCGATTTATAATCCAGATTTGCTCGGATGCGGTGAAGGTGATATGCCGCGAGTTGCCTATACTCCCGAAGATTGGGCGGAGCAACTTAACTATTTTATCGAAACGGTGATTCAACAACCGGTAATTTTGGTGGTTCAGGGGGCCTTATTTCCTGTGGCAATTGCTTTAACACAACAGCAAAATAGTCACTCCTGGCTTAAAGCACTTGTCTTATCTACTCCACCGGCTTGGCCAGTCATAACACAAACGAGTCCTGATTGGCAAAATCGTCTCCTCTGGAATGGCTTTGATTCCCCCCTGGGTAGAGCGTTTTATCGTTATGCTCGTCGTCGTCAGTTTTTAGAATCCTTTTCCATACGTCAACTCTTTGGCGAACCTAAGCACGTGGATGATGAATGGTTAGATACCCTCCAAGTTGGCGCTCAAAACCCCGCTAGTCGCCATGCTGTGTTTTCCTTTCTGGCTGGATTTTGGCGCAGAGATTATCAAGAAGCCATTAGGAAAATTTCCCAACCCACTCTCGTAGCCGTGGGTGAAAAAGCCTCCAGCATTAGCAAAGAAGGAAAGCAAGAAAAAGCCGATCAATGGCTGACTAAATATCTCGCCCATCTGCCCAATGGAGAAGGGAAAAAAATCCCAGGACGCAATGTTTTACCCTACGAATCTACAGAGATTTTTGTTTCTTTGGTTGCCCAACAGTTGAGTCAATGGGAATTATAAGGTAACAGAGAATCGGGGAATACTGTTTAACTGGACATGCTATAGCAGTGAAAGAGTTGATTAGGACAGTGAGGTTATGGTTTGAGGCACTCTAGCAATAGGCTTGCTTTGCAATAGCTTGTATGGCTTAGGTTCTAAGGCTTCAAGCTATTCCCTATTCCCTATTCCCTAGCGCGAAGCGCTATAGAGTTTTCATCGCTTTAACTAACTCCTGGAATTACGATGTTATTTCAAACCATAAGCTTGCCCTCTCCCTATATGTCTTTCCCGTGGGAGAGGGAATTTTCCCCATTTTTAATTTTTAATTGATAAGGGAAAGCCTAACTTCTCCCGTTGCTCCAGATACAGATGGGCTATCTTGCGGGCTAAACTACGGATTCTGCCAATATAGCGCGTTCGTTCCGTTACAGCGATTACGCCCCTGGCATCGAGTAAATTAAAGCTATGGGAGCATTTAAGTACATAGTCTAAACCGGGAGTAACTAAGCCTTTGTCAATCAGTTGAGTGGCTTCTTGTTCATAGAGTTCAAATAACTTAAAGAGTAATTCTGGATTAGAGGCTTCAAAATTGTAGGTGCATTGCTCGATCTCCCCTTGCAGGTGAACATCGCCATAGGTGAGGCGATCGCTCCATTGAATTTCGGTGAGCGCTTCCACATTTTGCAGATACATAGCCAAACGCTCTAAACCATAGGTGATTTCAATGGCAACGGGATGACAATCAATGCCTCCACATTGCTGAAAATAGGTAAATTGGGTGACTTCCATGCCATCGAGCCAAACTTCCCAACCGACTCCCCAAGCGCCTAGGGTGGGAGATTCCCAATTATCTTCGACAAAGCGAATATCGTGATCTTCAGGCTGAATACCGAGAACCCGTAAGGAGTCCAGATAAAGATCCTGAATGTTATCGGGAGAAGGTTTCATCAGCACTTGATACTGATAATAGTGCTGGTAACGGTTAGGATTTTCTCCATAGCGTCCGTCGGTGGGACGACGACAGGGTTCGACATAAGCGACAGACCAAGGTTCTGGCCCGATCGCCCTCAGAAACGTATGGGGACTCATCGTACCTGCCCCTTTCTCCGTATCATAGGGCTGGACAACCAAACACCCGCGATCGGCCCAAAACTGATTTAAGGTAGCGATGACTGACTGAAAATTCACCCGGAAATTGTCCTCAATCGAATACAACAATTTCTATTTTCCCTTAAAAGTGTGAGGGGGCGTAACGAGTAATGAACAATGATATACTCCGGATGAAGTTGTCAATGGAGCATACTACCCATGTATGAAACCTACGGACCAGCCCCTTGGATTAAAACCGATCGCTACGGAATTACCAAAACTCTTCCCCCTGAGACTTCTGTAATTTGGTACAAAGCACTGCTACTGTGTGCCAATGGAGATGGAGAACTCTCACAACCCGAACGGGATTGGGTCATTGGTCATGCCACAACCTACCACCCTGAGATGAGTGAGAGCCAAATTGATGAACTGAGAAATTTCAACGGAACTGGCACAACGGATGATATCGAAAAACTCGTATTCAGCGATCCCTTAGCCAAAAAGGGACGTTATGTTCTCGTTTATGAGGCAATTCAGGCTTCGGCTGCAGATGGGGACTACAGTGACGGAGAAAAAGCGACGATTCGTAAAATGGCGGGCAAGCTCGGAATTGGTGAAGCCAAAGTAGCAGAACTTGAGAGTTTGTTTGAAGAAGAGAAGGCGTTAAAAGAGAAGCGGATTCGGATCTGGCATCCTGAAGGGATTCCGGGAGAAGACTAGGGATACACCGCTACAATTGCGTCGATCGATGACAAGGGTTGAATGTTAACCAGTTCAAAGCCTGCGCTCTCGAGTAAAGAGGCAAACTCGAATTGAGTCCGTTCTCCGGGGCCCCCACTTGCTCCTGGTGCGCCATGTACCAACAACATCTGCAAGTTTTTGATGCCAATATAGGGGTTGCGGACTTGGTCATCTTCAATTAGTTCAAAAATGTATAGCTTGTTGCCAGCGTGCATGGCTTGCCTGACATGGGTGAGAATCGTGAGTGCCTGTTCATCAGAATAGGAATGCAAAATGCGTTTTAGGATGCCATCCCCCGGAATATCGGGCAATGTAACCTGCATATCAACTCCGATCGCCTGCAAGCGCGGTCGAACAGAGACACGAGCGATCGTGTCGGGAACATCAAACAGTTGCCCCTGAATACCTTCGTACTTTTCTAAAATTCCGGTAATGAGCGCCCCATTTCCCCCGGCAATTTCAGCAATCTGTTGGGATTGAGAAAAGTCAAACCCTTGCAAAATATCCCGAATTTCGACCCGCGACATCGATTCCATCGCGCGATCGAAAGCGGCGGCTAAATCCTGATGTTCTCGTAGGTAATCGTAGAAGAGGCGATCGCGCCCAAGCTGATAAATACTTTTGCCCGTTTGTAATAGTTCTTTCCACAGAGTACGTCGTTGTTCATGTTTTCTGGACTGGGCTAACTGACAGAAGTGATGCCAGGGTCTAAGGGAAAATTCTGAGTTCAGGACTAAATGTTGTGAAACGTCGGTCAGAGAAACCATAGACCGAGAAGGATTAGCATCCGGTTCGAGCGCGAATAAGTCAAAATGAGCGAGTCCCCGCAAACAACGATGGAGCGATCGCTGATGAGTGCCGCTTCGCTCCGCTAACTCTGATACAGATAAAGAATGGGTGGCAAGATGATCGAATACCCCAAGGCTAATACAGGCCTCCGTAAAGTGGGAGACAATGCGATAGTCTAAAAGGCAAAACATTTGTTGATAAGGAATCATAAATTATAGCGCTGCGCGCTAGGGAATAGGGAATGGGGAATAGGTTATGTTCTGTCTGACAATTGAGACAGGCATAGATCCTGTACAGCTAAATAATGTCCGATCGCATCTTCATAAGACGTGGCAAAAGATTCATTGAGGAGTCTACGGGTATTTTGTAATACTTGAGGGTGAATGGGCATCAACGCCTGCTGAACCTCTTCAATGGTCTGTTCCAATGCAGTCGTTTCACAGGCGAGATCGACAATTCCCAGTGCGATCGCCTCTTCAACAGAAAATTGAGCGCCAGTAAACAACAAGCGACGAGCAACGCCAATTCCAGTATATTTTGCCAATCGGAACACTCCCATTCCCGGTAAATACCCTTCTTTAACTTCTGGCATTTGAAAGAGCGATCGCGCCGTCGAGACTCGATAATCGCAAGCAAGAGCAAGTTGAAAGTAAAACCGGGTACAATAGCCATCGATCGCCGCGATGGATGCCCCCGCAAATCCTTCTAGTCGCCGGAGAACTTTTTCCCATTTGCTACAATCGTCAAATGCAGGTGGTATTGCGATCTGAGATTGCTGAGTATTCAATCCCCAAAATATGATGAGTTGACAAGTCTCGTCATCTTCGAGATCGTTCATTAATACGATCAATTCTGACAAGCAGACTGCATTCAATTGACTTGGATCTGACCATTGCAAGTTTATATGGGCGATCGTTTCCAGTTTAGTGAGTTTTAATGTGGTGTATTGTGTCATTCCTTAGAATTCCCCCAAGCAGCATTCAATGGTCGAACCCGGTCCCATCGTCATCATGATGACAGACTCTCCCTTTCGAGCAACTCCTTCCTGCAATAGTCGTTCGTGAGAGAAGAGAAAAGAAGCTGACGATAAATTACCATAATTTTCCAGGATATGGGTGGTATGGCGCACATCATGCTCGGTAATATTTAAAGCATATTTGATCGAATCGATCACCTTGCGACCCCCGGAATGAATCACCCAATGCTGAATATCTCGACGTTTGCGATCGAAGCGATCGAGCAAGCGATCTACGGGGATTTTAACATTGCGTCCCAAAAGATAAGGAATTTGTCGATCCAAATATAAGGCATAGTGAGTTGCTTGCCAATCAAGCCGTATTGCATCGATCGCCTCAGTAATCAGGTGAGAACTGAAGCCGAGAATTTTGGGCCCAGTGGATAACTCCAGAAAAGCTCGGCCAGAAACGATCGCCGCACCTGCACCATCTCCAAATAACGAATTGACCACTGCTGCATTTAATGTATCATCGATTGCATACATAGCAGAACACACTTCAACACAAAGGAGGAGACCGATTGCCTCTGGATTGAGGGCACAAAAATTGACGACTGGTTGAAGACCATTTAATCCTGCGTTGCAACCCATGCCAACAATATCAATCCGTTGAACATTCCGACGCATCCCCATCTCTTTAATGTAAAGTGCGCTCAGGCTTGGACAGAGCAAACCTGTAGTTGATACGACACTAATATAGTCAATATCTTCAGGATTGAGTCCCGCTTTTTCTAAGGCTTTTTTGATAGCTGACTGTCCGATCTCGAGCGCAATCTGTTTGTGTTTCTCTAATAAATCACCTTGGCTTTCTTGCAGCCTCTGACCCTCTGGGTTGGGTTTGGGTAAACAAAGGTGACGGGATTTAATATGAGAATTACTGAAAATTTTGCGAGTTTTTGGATTAGTGATGTTGAAAATTTTTAAGATCTCAGTCTGGGTGTATTTTTGTGGAGGAGTTGCAGTCCCGATCGCAATAAGTCTGGGGGATCTGGAAGGAATTACGGCAGATTGCATGAGGGGTTGTGAACTTTATGATGATATCTCTATTGTGCCTCTCTTTTTCGCTGGTAGAGCAGTGCTTGAGCAACGGCTTCGACAGTTTTATCTCCCAAACTACCATGAACGGATTGTATTGCCAGTTTAGCGAGGTGCATTGCCAGGGGGTCTCGCCGAGCCACAGTTTCGGCAAGGTCAAGGGTGTCCTCCCACACGCGATCGCTAATTTGAGAAACCAGTCCCCATTGTAGGGCGGTGGCACTATCGACTTTTTGCCCAAAGAGAACGATCGCTTTTGCCCTCGCTTCGTTCACCAATTTGGTCAGCCGACGAACTCCCCCAGCAGCCGGAATTAAGCCTAAATCAACTTCAGGGAGCGAGAACCAACTCGAAGGGCTACAGATGCGAAAATCACAAGCCAGAGCCAATTCTAACCCCCCAGCAATGGCAGGCCCTTGAATCGCTGCGATCGTTGGCCAGGGCGCATTAGCCCAATTATCAAAAAGCTGCCGGCTCTGTAAGTTTAATCCATCGGCATAGGAGCGATCGCCTAAACTGGAAATATCGGCACCAGCACAAAACACTTTCTCTCCGGCTCCCGTCACAATAGCCGCGCGAATGGTGCGATCGCTCGCCGCCTCAGCGTACTGTTCTGCGAACTGGCAAATCATGCCATCATGATAAGCATTCGCTTTTTCTGGGCGATCGAGGACGAAGAGAGCGATGTTGTTTCCTTCTCCCACTCGTTTCATTTGCACCGTACCGGAAAGCGTTGTCATGAGTTTAAGCCTCTCGGGAAGATGCCCGCGCGATCGCCTCTGCCATATCTGGTAGAGAAACAGTCGAGTCTGCGGGATAAGCTGCACGAGACCACTGTATTAGGTATTGAGGGCCGATATTATCATCCACTGAACTGCCTCCGAAAAATCCCGTACCAATCACTGGTCCTCTGGTCAAGTTTGTGGACACGCCACTGGAGCCTTGAACCCCTTGGGTATTCACTGAAATCCGGCAGACGGGTAACGCCGCCGCATAACGAGCAACGATCGCCGGATCTTGACTGTGAATCACCGCAGAGTGACCTTTACCGATCGTCTCCAACATGGCCACAGCTCTCTCAATTGCCCCCTCTATGCCATCTACCTGAATGTACCCCATCACGGGAAACATTTTCTCTTGGCTGAGGGGTTCGCGATCGCCCACTGCATCAATTTCGACGAGCAAACTTTTAGTATCCTTCGGGACAGAAAACCCAATTTGTTGAGCAATCCAAAGGGCACTTTTCCCAATCGCTTCAGGATTTAATCCGGTCTCCAAAAACAGATAGTTGCTTAGTTTTTGGGCGGCCTTATCGGTCACAAAATACCCTCCCGATCGCCCTAAAGCCTCTTTGAGTTGGGAGTCAATAGTGCGATCGGCCAACACCACCGATTCACAAACACAGGGGAGTGCGTGGTCGAAACTGTTACTGGCAATAATTTGTGCAGCAGCCCTCTCAATATCAGCCGACTCATGTACAAAACAGGGCACATTCCCCGGTCCCATACCCATGGCAGGATTCCCTGAACTATAAGCCGCACGGACTCGTTTAGGGCCCCCTGTTGCCAGAATTGTGCTAATTTGGGGGGATTCCATTAAAGAATTGAGTGCTAGAAGGCTCGGTTGACGAATGGTCTGAATTGCACCAGAGGGTGCCCCTGCTCGTTCAGCAACTTCTGCCATCCAATCTACAACGTGAATCGAGCAATGTTGTGCCGCAGGATGGGGAGAAAAAATAATCGCATTGCGGGTCATCATACTGATAATGGCCTTGTAATAGACTGTCATCACGGGATTGGTACTGGGGATTAAGCCAGCTATGACTCCTGCGGGTTTTGGAAAACTAATGATTTTCTTGTCTTCATCGATCTTAGGCTCGATGAAATCAGCAATGCGATATCGGTTCAGCAATCCGACTGAACAATCTAGATTTTTTTTTACATTATCCTCAACGTTACCGTAGCCTGTTTCGCTAACCAACCATTGAGCATAAAATTCAGCCTTTTCCTTGCCGGCTTGAACCATTGCCTCAACAATTTGTTGGACTTGCTCTGTCGTATAACAACTAAAAATATGCGCTGCCCTTTCTGCCCTATCTAATAACCGATTAACTTCCCGTTGAACTCGATCTAATTCTGGCTGATAATTCGTACTGCTCACTCCCTTATCTCCGGTCTTACCTGAGTGTTCTCCCTCAATTTTTTTCTTTTGTACCTCAGTAGGGTAACACGATCTCCGGTTTAAGCTATTAACTTCAACAACTCTGACCCTGCCTACCCAACAATGATTGGCTGCTGAATTATAGACCCTTAAAAATTGTTTGCACAATGCTAAATTAAGACATTGGTTTTAATGTAAGGGAGATGACAGGGCAACCTTTTACTTATGCGTATTTATGGTAATCGTGTAATTAAAACCCTTCCCGGTTCTCTGACTCGCCCAACAGTGGGACGGGTACGGGAGGCGGTATTTAATATTTGGCAAGGTTCGATCGCCGGCTGTCGCTGGTTAGATTTGTGTGCTGGCAGTGGTTCGATGGGAGCCGAAGCGCTCTGTCGGGGAGCGAGTTGGGTTGTGGGGATTGAGCAGTCTTCTCGCGCTTGTGGGGTGATTCGCCAAAATTGGCAACAGATGGCATCGGCAGACCAATTTCAGGTGCTTTGTGGGGATGTGCTGAAGCGGGTGCAGCGCTTAGAGGCAGAGAGCTTCGATCGCATTTATTTCGATCCACCTTACCAAAGTTCATTGTATCAGCCTGTGTTGGAGGCGATCGCCGATCTGCATCTGCTCTGTGATACGGGAGAACTTGCCGTCGAACATTCCCCCCAACTCCCTCCTCCAGATAAGCTGGATGGCTTAGAAATTCTTCGCCAAAAGATTTATGGCAATAGTGCGGTGACCTTTTATCAAGTCCATTAATCCGGTTAAGGAGCCAAAAACGGGTAAATAGGACATAATGTGAATGAGGGGTTTCACCCCTCATTCTAGTTTTTGCGGAAAATCAAGTATTCTAGGTGACAGTTTGTCGGGACAGAGAGTTATGACACCAGCACAGCAGATGGCGACCTCAAAACTGAATCGACAGGGTAAATCTCAGCGTCATCTTCGCCTATCTGATAGAGTATCAACAACTCCGGTTGTCGAATCTGTGGTTTCTATTGGAGAATCTAATCGGCATCTGTACGTGAGCCGCTCTCAGACTTCGTCCGAGAGGATTATCTATCCCTTTGATCGCTTAAGTGAACAACCAACGGCCGTGTCTAATCCTGCGGATATCACAGAATCTGGGTTACCGTCCTCTGCTGAGGAGGAAAAGGGAATTTATTTGGATTTAGAAACCTTGCAAGGGTTTGAAGTGGCTAACCACCAGTTTGAACACTGGGGTATCCAGTTTCGCAATGCGATCGCCCTTCAACCCTCAAATCCTGCCTATCCTCCGAAGTCAGGAAGCATGGTACTCATTGCTGGCCCCAAAAGTGGTTGGATGGAAGTTCTATTTACTCAGCCTATTCGGGCTGTAAGTTGTTATGTGACTAGCTCGCGACGGATTACGTTGACAGGATTTAATAGAGAGAATGAGGCGATCGCCTATACCGAGTTATCAGAAGCGAATTTGGCTACCTTGAAGGGTTCAATTGCTCCTAATGCCCTGTTGACGTTAATAACAGAGACACCTGATATTTACCGGATTAATTTTTCGGCGTTTGATGGACAATTTAGTGTGGATGATTTTTATTTTTATTGGGATTAGCAATCCATCTTAAGATTGTAAGGTGTTGTTGCTTATTGTTTATGGATGTCTTCTAAACTTTTGAAGCAGTTTAGCGATCGCCTCTGGAGCGATCCACCATTGCGAGATCGGTTTATCCAAGCGTTCGATCAGCCACCTCCTTTACATCCCTGTATTCTCTGGTGTGAAGACCCTCCTTCAGAGCGTCCGTTTACCGTGGAACCGCCTCAACCCTGGCAACCGGAGCGGGTGGATCGACTCAGTTTAGGAGCGCAACCGGGAAAACATTCCGCCCACGATCGTGGAGCCTATTATTGTCTGGACTTTTCTTCTGTGTTTGCAGCATCTCCTCTGTTGCAACTTTCCGATATTAAAACGGCGATCGATGTTTGTGCCGCTCCAGGAGGTAAAAGTTTATTCACCTGGCATAATCTGCAACCGGACTTACTGCTGTGCAATGAAGTTGTCGGTAAGCGTCTGGGAACCCTCATGGCTAACTTAAGGCGGTGTCAAGTTGCTAACCTTTCAGAGCAGCAGGTGAGGACAAGCATTATCGCCACCCAACTCGACCCCCAACTGCTTGCCCAAGACTTTTCCCAAGCCTTCCAACTCGTCCTCGTCGATGCCCCCTGTAGCGGTCAATCCCTACTTTTGAAACAGAAAAAAGTCCCCGGATGTTTCCATAAAGTCACCCTGAACCGCAACGCAAACCGGCAAAAACGCATCATCGGCAATGCCGCCCAATTGGTCGCTCCTCAAGGCTATCTTCTCTACATGACTTGCACCTATTCCCTCGAAGAAAATGAGCAAATTTGTCAGTGGTTACTGAAAAAATATCCCCACTTTCAATCCGTCCCTGTTCCCCATCTTCTCGATTACCAATCCCATCTCACTCATCTTCCTTGCTATCGCCTCTGGCCTCACCAAGGGCTAGGCGCAGGTGCATTTACTGCCCTGTTTCAAAACCAGAATTTAGGGGAAATTACAGCGATTTCTAGAGAAGATTTAGCCGCCATTAATCGATTATAGTTGTGTCAATTCTTGCCCATCATAAATCAAGTTTTTGGTTCATAGGGGCGGGTTCATCCCGAAGTCTAGTGGATTGTTTCATCTAAAATAGTGCATTAGCTGCAATTTGTTGTAGGGCTTTAGCCCTAAAATGTTCAGAGCGCTAAAGCGCAACAACGGAGGAAATATAATGAATCAAATTAGATGAAACAGTCCACTAGAATGCGATCGCACCTCTCCACTTCAAATCCATTTAATAATGTTGTTGGACTAAACTGGGATTGAGTTTAGCTAAATTAGATACGAGATGACCGGGAATCATATGAGGGGGTGGTGGGAGAATTAAACCACACCACTGAGCTACGTCTACAGATAGGGTAATGCAATCAGGGCCTTTACCAATGCAGTAGATTAAGCCTCGGTATTTACTGGAAATCTGGTCGATCGCTTGCTCTAAGTCGGAGTCATAAATTTCAAATTTGACTAAGTGTTTGATGTAGCGAGTTCTATTGGAGCGATCGATATACCCAGGATACAGGGGGAATTTAGGGATTTTAGGTTTAAAGGCATACCATTCCGATCTACTGTTGTACTCAAACCAACATACAGAATGAGGAAAACCGGTTTCGCTAATGATGGTGAGATATCCCATAACGACCTCATCGATCGCCAACCTACAAGCACGATTAGGTTGATTATAGCCTTACTGGAGGAGGAAAGGGGGCGATCGCCGATTTTTGCTAGACATGGAATATTATTGAGTTTTGTCTGTTGTCTCAATTTTATCAGTTTGCCAACCAGGATTCTAAGGGTAGTGCTTTCACTGCTTGCATCCGTTGAAAATCCCTGTCTTCTGAAACAAGGGTTAATCCGTTGCGTAAGGCGATCGCCACAATCCACAAGTCATTTTCGCCAATTCCCAAGTTTTCGATCCTGATTTTTCTACGCTTATTTCTCTCTTTAGGGCCAAAATACTCTAAAATTTCTGCCTTAAACTCAGCATAAATATTGGCAGTCACTTCATCAATGCGATAAATGCGAATATCTTCGAGAAACAGGTTTATCTGCGCCAGATTTCTAGCTTTTTGTTCCGACTTATAGGCCATGTAGAGCAATTCACCCTGAACGATGACACAGGTGGCAACTTATGATTCCCCCACCTCAATAATGCGGTTGATTACGGCCCTATCTCCCTGAATAATGCGGCTACAATGATTGGTGTCGAGTAGATACATGATTAAAATTCTAGAGGGCTGCGGGTTTCGTACACGCTCTCTAAGCACTCTTCCAAGTCATTACCGGCCCAGGTTCCTGCATGTCTTAATAAGGAATGGCCGGAAGCTGGACGAAATGAGGAGGGTTTTTCTGAAGATGGGGTTTGAGGTGGATGGGAAAGTACCGTCACGTGCACGCTACATCCAGCGAGTTGGGCTGAATGGGCCATAATTTCTTCCCAAGTTCCTTCTATTTCTATGGGTTGTTGTGTCATCGATCGCTAACCTGCAAGTACGATTAGCTTGATTATAGCTTTATTGGAGGAGGACTTCTGGAAGTTATAATATCTATGGTCTGCCAATATTGTAGGAGAGAAGGTTATGACCCAAGTTTTTCAAGCACAAGATGTTGCAATCGGTCGAATTTCTGCGATCGTCGATCGCCTATTTCAAGAAAACGAGAAGTTCAGAGAGCGATTAGAAAAAGATGAAGTGATGAGCATCTTTTCTAACCTATTGGCACAAGTGGATACCCAGGAGCTTTGTTCTGTGGATGAGTCGGAATTGACAGAGCGAGTCGAACGGATAATGGTGACAGAGGCTGTTGCGGGAACGTTGAACGACCTAACGCCAGAACAGATGGCTATTTTTGATGCCGCAGTGGAAGGTCATTCAACAATTAATAATTAATAATTTATTATATCGTTGGCGATCTGGCAATTTTCGAGAGAGCCGCACAAATTCATGCCAACTTAAAACGGAAAGGAGAGCCAATGGAAGATGCAGATATTTTAATTGCGGCAACGGCGATCGCCCAGAATCAGATTCTGGTTTCCCATGATTCGGATATGCGGAGGGTTGAGGATTTGAGGTTGGAAGATTGGCTTTAGGGTAGGCTGGAGGTGGAAGGATGTGGCAGTCTAATCTTGAGGTGTCTTTAGAGGCGATCGCCGATTTTTGTCAAAAATGGAATATTATCGAATTTTGCCTGTTTGGTTCGATTCTGCGTCAGGACTTTCGCCCAGACAGCGATGTGGATGTTTTGGTGACGTTTGGCGCGGATGAAGGATGGAGTTTATGGGATATTATCACCATGAAAGATGAACTGAAACTGCTCTTTGGGCGTGAGGTTGACTTGGTTCAGAAAGAAGGGTTAAAAAATCCCTTTCGCCGTTATGAGATTCTGCGAACTCTCCAATATCGTTCAAAAATTAATGGATGAGAATTCTTGTTTTCGGGAGCAACTGGATCGACAGAAAATTACGGAGATGTTGTTGAATGTCTTTGAAAGTGTCGATCGCGATAGCATTTTATTGCTAGAAGAACAAGAGTTACTTCGCCGAGTCGATCTCTTGATGGCAACGGAATTAGTTTATGGTATGTTAGATACACTGACACCAGAAGAAATAGCACAATTTGATGCGGCAGTTGCCGGGAGATAATCGGATTGGGTTATTTGCTCGATACGAATATTATTACTGCACTGGTGAAGAGAAATTCGAGGGTAGTGACTCGATTACGGTATATCGAAGGTCAAGGTGCAAAGATTTATATGAGTGCCGTAAGTTACTATGAAGTTAAAAGAGGACTTTTGTATATTAATGCCACTCGGCAGTTGGCAAATTTAGAGATTTTGTGCGAACGCATTCCTCTGTTGTATTTGGATAACCTCAATATTTTCCAGAAAGCTGTGGAAATTCATGCCAATTTAAGACGCAAGGGAGAGCCGATGGAAGATGCGGATATTTTAATTGCGGCAACGGCGATCGCCCATAATCTGATTCTGGTTTCCCATGATTCCGATATGCAGAGGGTTAAAAATTTGATGTTATATCAAGTCCGATGAATAAGTTACGATATAAATGAAGAGTGTCCAAGCAAAGCAATGCCCCGACTCCTTAAGATAGTCCCCCACCAGAGTAGAGAGTCCCTGGGCGTAGCCTACCATCAAGCAAAAGAGGGCCCAGA
>NZ_JAQMUE010000069.1 GCF_028330985.1 Roseofilum reptotaenium CS-1145
GATCAGCTAGAAGAAGTGTTGTACCAGCGCTGCCAAACCTTATTGAAACAGCCAGAATTAATTGGAGGGTTAACCGATTTTTACGGGTGGAGTGAACTCACTGCTATATCACAACTTATTCAACGGACTTGATATTATTCAACGGACTTGATATGAATTAAAAACTAAATGCCCAAACTTGATTGAAAGTTTTTGATCCCTCAATACCCATTATCCATTACTCCCCATTAACTAGCACGAAGCGCTATAGATAAATTCTAACCTTCCTGTTTGTGCATCTAAGCACACTGAAGCGCCAACGGGTAAGGCTCCATTTTCACCATCATGACCAAAGGGTAAATCAGAAACGATCGGAATACCTAAGTCTGAGAGGCGATCGCCTAAAACCTCTTCTACGGTTAAACTCGGTCGTCCTTGGGGAGCTTCACATTGACTAAACCGACCCAAGGCAATCCCTCGAACTTGGCTTAAAAGCCCGCTCATGCGCCACTGAGTGAGCATCCGATCTATGCGATAGGGCATTTCTCCGACATCTTCCCAGGCTAAAATCACTCCCTGAACATCAGGTTGTAGAGGTGTACCCAGCAGATGGGTGGCTACAGTTAAATTACCCGGCAGTAAAATTCCTTCTGTGCGATCGCCTCCCCATCCTTTACCTTGAAGAGCAGCTAAGGGTTCTCCACGAACAGCGGCCCATAAACGCTCTAAAGACCATGAGGGTTCCTGGGAGAGGGTAGTCAGTACAGGCGCATGGATGCCTCCGCCCACTCCTTGGTAAAATTGGCTCCATAACAACCCAGTAATATCAGAAAATCCAATTAACCATTTGGGATACTGTTTCCAAGGGAGATCCTCGATCCAGGGTTCTAATAAGCGAGTCGTTCCATAACCTCCGCGAACACATAGAATACCGCGACACTGAGGATCGTGGAGAGCGTCAAGGAGTTGAGTGCGGCGGTCTCCATCTTTTCCGGCCAAATATCCCCATTGGTCATAAATTCTCTCATCAACCTTGACCTGATATCCCTGTTGTTTCCATAGTTCCAGTCCAGCTTGAAAACGCTGCTGTTCTTGCAACGGGCCACTAGGAGCAATGACCGTTAATTGATCTCCAGCTTGAAGGGGAGGAGGGAGTGCTAAAGCCAGGGGCATGATCTTAACGACAGGATAATCAGGATTTACCTTGTCTAGGATACTCTGGTTTGTGGGAAAGCTTAAAGAAAGTAATCCCCCAGTTGTCCCCAACTGGAGGAGTTCATCAGGGTGCATCTACCATTTCTATATACTCTCTGATTTTGATCCGATCCGGAAGGAGATCAGACCCCTCATCAGATCAATTGACTGATTGGGGTATAATACCCAATATCTATTGAAATTATCTGGTATCATTAGTCACGATTCTAAGTCTTTGATCGATCGCACTGAATGAGTGGGTGAAAATCGTTAGATTATTGTCTCAAGTAATAGGCAAAAGGCAATAGACCACGTCCTAGTCCTATAACGCTACATTACAATAATTAACATTTCTTAGTCATTTCCCGACTCAATCCATGCAAGTCACCGTTTCATCAAACAGTCCATCCGATCTAACTGGCCAATATTGGGATTGGCGCGGCCATTCCATTTACTATACCCAAGCTGGACAACCCCATCCTCAACGCCCCTCCTTACTCCTAGTTCATGGGTTTGGGGCATCTACCGACCACTGGCGCAAAAATATTGCTGAACTTCAGGAAGATTTTCAGGTTTGGGCGATTGATTTGCTCGGATTTGGGCGATCGAGTAAACCCAAATTAACCTATAGTGGAGACCTCTGGCGCGATCAACTCCATGACTTTATTACCCAAGTCATAGGTCAGCCTGCAATTTTAGCTGGCAATTCCCTCGGTGGTTACGCCTCTCTCTGTGTCGCCGCTCAATATCCCCAGTCAGCCGTCGGTTTAGTCCTTATCAACAGTGCTGGGCCTTTTTCTGATAGTGAACCTAAGACCCCACCCAACCCCATCAAAGCCACTATCGGTAAAATAACGCGTTGGCTATTTCTGCAACCAGGGATTAACTTTTGGCTGTTTCAATATGCTCGTCGTCGTGCCACTATCCGTAAAACCCTCCTCAAGGTCTATCTGGATAAAACCGCCGTCACTGACCAACTGGTAGAAGAAATTTATCGCCCCTCCTGTGATGTTGGTGCTCCTGACGTTTTTGCCGCCGTCTTCAAAACTCCTCCTGGCGCAAAAGTCGATCATCTCTTGCAGCAACTTGCCTGTCCTCTCTTAGTTCTTTGGGGAGAAGCTGACCCCTGGATGAAGGCTAGGGAAAGAAGTCCTAAATTCCATCAATATTATCCCGATCTGACAGAACATTTCCTCGAAGCAGGGCATTGCCCCCATGACGAAGTTCCCACTCAGGTGAATGAGTTAATCCGCAATTGGGTATATGGGACTACGCCCTAGGAAATAGGGGATGGAGAACACCGACAAGTAGGGGCAAAAAATTTTTCACCCCTACTGCTCCTTGCCTTTTGCCGAGCAATTCTGTCAGACGATATTAACAAATGTTGTCAACTTCAATTTATTGTGTTAAGTTTGGTTACAGATACTTGAAATCTCACCGGAGTTCTGAAAGATGGAAAAGCAAGACAATAAATTGGGTTTCACTGCCTTCGCCGAAACTTGGAACGGCCGCCTCGCAATGCTAGGGATTATCATCGGTTTAGCTACGGAGTTCATGACCGGTCAAGGTATCCTTTCTCAACTTGGCTTAATGTAATCTCCGATGGCATTCATCAATGAATGCCATCATCTCTAACCGAAACAATCTCTTTGTAGAGAGGAGTCAGCGATCGCTGATTCCTCTCTTTTTCTTGTATCTATTAACAGATTTCCTTCATAGAACAAGAAAACTTAGAAATTGAGTGATGTCGCTCAAATTGAATGGACAGGGCTGGTATTGTCTACCCTACTCGACTAGACTATATTTAGGACTTGACAAAACGCTCAGGTACGATTGCTATGGAATTTATTAATCCCAAAACCGACTATGCTTTTAAGAAAATATTTGGCTCAATTCAAAGCAAAAATATTTTAATCAGCTTTCTAAATGCTTTGGTCTATGAAGGGCATTCCACCATCAAAGATTTAGAAATTATCAATCCCAATTTACCGCCTCAACTTGAAGGGTTGAAAGATACCTATCTTGATGTCAGAGCGACTCTCAATGATGGGACGCTCGTGATTATTGAAATGCAGGTCTTAAATGTTCAGTCTTTTGGGAAGCGGGTCTTATTTAATGCTGCCAAAGCTTATAGCTTTCAACTGCAAAAAGGGCAAGGATATCGAATGCTAAAACCAGTGGTTGCTTTGACTATTACTGATTTTGATATGTTTCCTGAACGCAATCGGCTCATTTCTCGCTTTGTTTATCGAGAGAAATCAGAAGGATGGCACTACCCTGATAATGATTTGGAGTTAGTCTTTGTGGAATTACCCAAGTTTACTAAAGACTTAAATCAGCTTGAAACCTTAGCGGATAAATGGATTTACTTTATGAAATTTGCGCGATCGCTTACGTCTATTCCAGAATCTCTCAATGAGATTCCAGAATTCCATCAAGCCTTTGAGATTGCTAATGAAGCGGGTTTAACACCAGAGGAACTAGAAGCGTTAGAACGTCGGGAAATGTTTATTTACGATCAACAGGGGGCGATCGCTTTGGGACGACAGGAAGGACGACAAGAAGGACGGCAAGAAGGAATTGAACAAGGAAAACGTGACATTGCTCGAAATTTATTGGGTCAATTGAATGATGAGACAATTGCACAAGCAACGGGATTAAGTTTGGAGGCTGTTGCAGCTTTACGTCAGGAAATATAGCCAGCAAGGTGGGCAATCACCCACTCATCTCGATCTTTGATCGCGAGTTTAGCAGAAGTAGCGATCGCACCACTCTGGATTTTCTTTACCCACCCTATCCAACTTCATTTTATTTAGTTATACTCTTAGATAGCGATTGAGCTATACAATGGAAGCAATCAGCTATCTAGCCTCAATCCCCTACAAACCCTATCAGAAGTGAAGCCAATGATGTACTCCAACGCTCGTTTAGCTGCGGGCCCTTTAAAATCCTCAGAAGCAGAAGGATTACTGTATATGCGAGAAGAGGAAAAATTGGCACACGATATCTATCTATCTCTATATACCCGTTGGCAACTTCCTATTTTTGACAATATCGCCCAAAGCGAGACTCGTCATATGAATGCTGTTCTCAGACTGCTCAACCGTTACGGACTCGACGATCCGATCGCCAATAACAACCCAGGTGTTTTTACCAATCCAGACTTACAACAACTATACGATGCCTTGCTCAAAACCGGTCATCGCTCTTTAGCCGATGCTCTCAAAGTTGGGGCAGAGATTGAAGAACTGGATATTGTTGATCTAGAAGAGAAGATCGATCAAACTCAAAAACCCAACATTCAACAAGTGTATGGTAATTTAATGCGAGGCTCTCGTAATCATTTACGCTCGTTTGTCTCTGTTTTAAGTCGTCAAACTTCTGACACCTACCAACCCCAACATTTATTGGTAGAACAATACAACGCTATTATCAGTTCCGCTCACGAACCCGGAGGACAAGGAGGACATCATAGTAGAGAAGGACATCGTGGGGGTTATCGCTGGGGCAGGAGATGTGGAAATCGTTGGATGCAGCGGCATAGGGGCGCAAGGATACGGAGATTTGAGTAAGAAAGATGATAGGCGCTAGGCAATAGTCCTCTTCTATCACTCTAGGAAAGTACAATCGAAGTCCAATTCTAAAACTTAGTAAGGGCATGATGTTGATCGATCTCACACTAACAGAAACTCAGACTCAAATGGGCTTTGAGGATTGTCTATCCCTCTTCTGTCACTCTGGGAAAACACTTGTCTTGACTGAATTCTAGAACTCTTGCCGCATCCGCGATCGCGACGTTTTTTCCTAACAGAAACTCAAAAATCTAGTCAGATCGGCAAATGTCTCTGTCTACAGGGGATACAGCGATCGCGATTTCCGAAAGTGACAGAAGAGGGCTATAGCGTTTCTCTCTTCTATGAGGTACAGCTTGAAGCCTTAGAACCTAAGCCATGCAAGCTATTGCAAAGCAAGCCTATTGCTAGAGTGCCTAGCGCGAAGCGCTATATATTTTCCCGAGTTCTTATTTATTAAATTCTTTTAATACATTGATCAACAATATCAATCAATTTCAATCGTTTTGTCCTTCCCGCTAATTGGGAGATGTCCTATTCCTTGAACTCGGAGAGTGACAGAAGAGGGATAGTCTTCAAGTATTGGTTTTCCTCAGTTTCCGTTGTAAGGGAATTCGAGGAGTAATAGAAATATCGTAATTGATAAACGATAGCACCAATTGAAAACCAAGAATAATTGGGAGAGCTGCTAACATCACAGTTCCCGCAGTCGCCGTTTCTCCAGTAGTAAAGCTTTTCAGCCAAGAGAAACTACCGAAGATAAAACCAAAGAGTAATAGAGGAAGTCCGAGTAATAGCTCTACGGAAGCAATAGAAAAACTTCTCAAGTAATAATTATAGAAAATTCGCTTGATAAAATTATGGCAATTTCCCCATAAAAAGGGTAAGAAAATCTTCATAATCTTCAGATTACTTTGCTCATCTCCATATTGCGAAGGCATGGGAATATCTATTACCACCGCTTGCACGGTATTCAGACGAAAGAGTAAATCCGATTCAAAGAAAAACCGTTTACTCAGTTTCCGCAGAGGAATGAGTTCTAAAACAGCATGATGAATAGCGGTATAGCCATTTGTAGGATCAAATAATTCCCAATATCCAGAGGATAATTTAGTCAAAAACGATAAGCCTGCATTTCCTAAGACGCGAATTATAGGCATCCCTTGCAGGTGTTCTGGATGATAGAAGCGATTACCTTTAGTGTAATCTGCTTCTCCTGAGAGTAGGGAAGCAATCAATTGGGGAATAAAACGAGGATTCATTTGCCCATCTCCATCCAGCTTAATCACAATGCTTGCTCCGTCTAGAAGTGCCTGTTGATATCCGGTAATCACTGCACCACCAACCCCCTGATTTTGGCGATGATAGAGGACTTGAATTCGGTGATCTTGATTGTTGTTTTCAATAAACTCACCCGTGTTTTCTGGGCAACAATCATCAACCAGATAGATTTGATCCACTTCTGTGCCAATTTGAGATAAAACAGAATTGATATGTTGGCGAACTCGGTAACAGGGAATAATGACAGCAACTTGTGGCTTTAAACTCAATTTAACTCCCCTCTTTTATTGATAATTCATGACAATCAAGCCGGACATAATTAGGGTAACTCCCACCAAGTAACGAGCATCAACTTTTTCCCCTAAAAACAGGCTACTCAACAGGGGAACAATGACAAAGGCTAAAGCCATAAAGGGGTAGGCTTGATTTAGGGGAATAAATCGCAATAACCACATCCAAAATAGGGTTGCCGAGCCGTAAATAATTAAGGCACTCCAGAGATAGGGATTGCTGACATAGCTCATCAGTGTTACTTCTTGGGGAGAATGGATATTACTGAAATTTGCAGCTAATTTAAATAGTAGTTGTCCTAGACTAATGCTAAAAACGCAAGCAATGAGATAAAGGATAATAGATGGGTTCATAAATATAGTGCTTTGTGCTAGGCACTCTAGCAATAGACAATAGGGTTATAGTCAGAAGTGTTGAATGTTAGCTTAATGCAAAAAAAAAGAGAATAAAATATGGTGTTTTATTTTTAAATATTAAAATAATATTCTCTAAATGCTAGCATTCTTTACCAATCTGGTCAAACCGATTCTCAAGTCATTGTCTGCTCATAACTACCCAGTTCTCAACTCTCGCCTCTTCTTTGAAATCTGGTTAAACTTCTTACTCGATAGTAGTTTGACTCAGAAGTGTTGAATTTCGACATAAAACTTTACATTTAACTGAAGAAAAGTCCCTAGTGAACTAAATGAGGGTTTCTGGAATCAGATCGTAGCTCCAATGAATAATAGAGCAGCGCCGACTAAGTTCGACTGGCAAATAACGGAATTTATCCAACAGGGTTTGGCCATAGAATAGATTGGGGCGAAGTTACAAGTTATTCCTCGCATGTTCAGTCATAGATTGCGTACGGAGGCGATCGCCGAATTACTGGATTTACCGCTAGAAACAGTTACCGAGACTCTTGCTGATTGAAAGCAGCAAGAGTAAACGAGAAGCAACCCTAGGGTGTGTTATTGAACACACCCTAAAAAATCCATTAACTTCTGAGGGTGACGCTAAATTTCTCGACTAGAGCATCGCGAACCTGTTGATGGATGGGTTCAACATCGGTATCTGCTAAAGTCCGATCGCCCGCTCGATACACCAGACGAAAGGCTAAAGATCGCTGTCCTTCCGGCACATTTTCGCCCTGATACCGATCGAACAGTTCCACAGATTCCAATAATGAAGAACCTTTCGGTTGTCCTTTTGCTGCTGCTTTCACCATCGCTTTCTCAATTTCTGCCACAGAAATTTGGCGATCGGCAAAGAAGGCTAAATCGCGATCGCTTCCCGGATAAGTGGAATAGCCTTTATAAACCGGTTGCAGCTTTTCATCCTGCTCCAGCGTCGCCAGAATTACCTCTAAATCCAGTTCAAAAGCATACACCTCATCCGGTATTTCCAACTCCTGACACAACTGGGGATGAAGCTGTCCAAACGTTCCTAACCGTTCCCCTTGTAGCCATAGGGAAGCGGTGCGCCCTGGATGAAATCGCTTATCTTGTTGATTTGGCTGATACTCGACTTGGGTTGGGGTAATGCCTGAACCGGGTAAAACACCTCCGGGTGTGGATAATCCAACCCGCTCAAACACCGCTTCTAGCAGTCCTTTGGCTTCATACCAGCTTAGGGTGGCAGGTTTTCCTCCCCGAATCCAGTTGCCCATACTAGAAGCACTGATGATACCGGCAACAGAATCTGCTTCCATGAGTCCATCTTCTTCATTCCAGAAGATGCGGCCAATTTCAAACCCATTCAGGGGGCCATTACCTTGCTCTAAATTGTACTGAAAGGCCAGAATGAGACTCGATAATAACTCAGTGCGTAGGGTGGAGTATTCCGTAAACAAGGGATTGGCGATCGCCACCTGAGTTGAATCAGCCGAAAGTAAACTGTCCTGACGCAGATGACTCAACCCATAGGAATAATGCATCACTTCCGTTAAGCCAACTCCTCGCAGAGCTTCCCGTAACTGCCGTACAATCGACTCATCCGCCGGTAGATATCCCGGTTCGGATTGGGCGGGTAGGGTTTCGCAGAAATTATCATAACCGTACAAGCGAGCAATCTCTTCAATCAGATCGATTTCCCGCTCTAAATCTCGGTAGCGATAGGGAGGAATAGTCACTATCCAAGTGGGGGCGCTCCCTTCGACTCCGCTCAGGGAGCGTCCTGAATTTTGTTGTTCCAGAGTACAGCCCAAAGCGCTTAAAATCCGTTCGACATCTTCCGGTAGAAGTTCCCCTTCCTGGGGTTCTTCTTTCGTCTCTTCAGGATTCGCTAAGGGAGAACCTAATACTTGTTTGACGCGATCGAAACGCAGAGAAATTTGCCGTCCTCCAGTTTGGCGCTCTCCTCGAAAATCAGCTATCTCGCCAGCTACCACCTCACCAGAAGCCAACTCTTGCAACAATTGAATAGCCCTAGCCGCAGCTACGTCTAACTCTGCTGGGTTTACTCCGCGCTCGTATCGCGCTGAAGCTTCCGTTCGCAGTCCTTGGGAGCGAGCGGAACGGCGAGTGACAATGGGGGTAAATAGGGCAGCTTCGAGTAAAATTCGTGTAGTTTCGTCATGGACTTCTGTGGCTTCTCCCCCCATTACCCCGGCTAAGGCTACCGGTTGGTCATTGGCGGTAATGACCAAGGTATCGGACTGACCGCTCTTAGCAGAACAGAGATCGCGAGATTGTCCATCTAGGGTAACTAAAGTTTCTCCAGCTTGGGCAAAGCGGACTCCAATGGTCGGGGATTGGGTGTCAGTGACGGTTAAGAGGCGATCGTAATCGAATGCATGGAGGGGTTGACCCCATTCGAGCAACACATAATTGGTGATATCCACCACATTATTAATCGGACGTACTCCGGAAGCCACTAAGCGCTGTTGCAGCCAAGCCGGAGAAGGCATCAGTTGCAGTCCTTCAATCACTGTACCGATATAAACTGGACAAGGATAGCGATCGCTTCCCCTTCCTTGACTGTTCTGCTCATCAAGCTTGACAACTACCTTCCCATTCTGCCCTGGGGGAGAAAATGGTTCCAGATTCGGCAGTTTTAGAGTCGCCCCGGTTAAAGCCGCCACTTCCCGAGCAATACCCACTAAACTTAGGGCATCTGCTCGGTTTGCCGTCGAAGTCAGATCCAAAATCACATCATCTAAACCCAAGAGGGGACGGACATCAGAACCCAGAGTTAAGTCCTCTTGGGTAAAAATATGAATCCCTTCCGATTCTTTTTCCAGTCCCAATTCCGACAGAGAGCAAATCATGCCGTAAGATTTGACTCCCCGCAGTTTAGCCGGTTTAATTTTTAAGTCGATTTTGCTCAGATAGGTTCCTACCACCGCCACCGGTACGCGAATACCCTGGCGAGCATTGGAGGCTCCACAGACAATATTGAGGGGTTCCTCAGCGCCGACATTGACTTGGCAAACTTGAAGCTTATTGGCATTGGGGTGGGGCGCAGCTTCCACAATTTCACCAATAACGACTCCGTCAGCCCAAGTGCGGCGGTCTTCAATGTCTTCTACTTCAAAGCCTGCCATAGTTAAAGTATGAGCGAGTTCATCGGCAGACAGGGTGATATCGACAAGTTCTTGCAGCCAGTTCAGTGAGATACGCATGGATGGGGGTTTGTTCTCTAATAGTCTCTCTCAATCCTTTATTTATTTTGCGCTTCTAGAGGCCCCTTTGCCAAGATGGGCACGTATGATATTGCAGCCAGCAATAAGGATCGGAGCATCTCCAGCTAGAATTATTTGCAACTCGATTGGGTATTCCAACCAGGATTATCTGAAAACTTCGCATACACCCAACGGTCTGTCGAGTTAGACTAAAATAGAGAAGTTGTCTGAAGATTGTTAGTTCATCATCGATTGTAAAAAAGGAATGTTAAATGGAAACCATTTCACAAAATCAATACGCCAATCTAATTAATGAATTAGTCGATCGAGCGATTGAAAACGATCGGCCGATTTTATTACAAGGTTCAGCCGGTAATGCCATTGTGATTAGTGAAACAGAGTGGAATGCGATTCAAGAAACTCTGTATTTACAATCTATACCTGGAATGTCTCAATCCATTAAAGAAGGTGGACAAACTCCTGTGGAAGATTGTGTTGATGAATCAATAATTAGGGACATTTTAAATGGATGAAATAGAAGAATGGGCGATTATATTTACTAAGCAAGCAGAAAAAGATTCTCGAAAAATAGCATCTGCTGGGCTGGGAAAGCAAGTGACAAGAATTCTGGACGTAGTTAAAGAAAATCCTTATGCCACCTATCCTCCCTATGAAAAACTAAGCGGAGATTTACAGGGTTACTATTCTAGAAGAATTAATATTCAGCATCGTTTGGTTTATCAAATATTACTAGAAGAAAAAATCATAAAAGTTATCCGAATGTGGACACATTATGAATTGTGAACTGGAAAACTTGGCGGTAAAGTAATTGGTCTTTCCAAAATTGCCCGTATTTGTGAAATGTATGGCCGTCATCTGATTGCATCAAGAGTGAAGCAGATAAGATAGATATTGTCTAATGTTATATTAGCTGCCGAAAACACACATGCCTCAACAAGACCCCGACATGCGCCCGCCTTGGGAGGAGTTCCCAACGTAAATTCTGCAAGTATTACGTCACAGGATGGAAACGTTACCAATTTCACCTTGCCAATGGCCAGAGACGATCTTATCTTATTAAAGAGTCTCTGATTTTCCTGCTTTTGAGTCCTATCGGGATGAACTACGTCCTGTTGAGTCAAACTCTACAGCAGATAGTTTATCAACAATGGATCAAGATTTTAATCGCTATGACTGATGTTTACATTCTTTCGTCACAAGGTTCTCCTCTAGCGCTGTTTGAGCATCAAGAATCGGATATGTGGTATCTATTCGGGAAAATTGAGCCAATTCAATCAGGTAAGGTTGACATTAACAAAATTTTTGAAGTGACAAAGACTCTTGATTTCAAGATAGTGATGTCCGATTGGTCTCAAGGGTATCGATGTGAGTTGGAATCTGAAGACTCATCAATTCCATGTGTCCTTATGGAATGTAATTCACGACAGGTTAGCCTCAGAATGCTTTCAGCAGAAGAAACCATAGAATGGTCAAACTGCAACATTCGGCCACTATCTACAATCTACAGTTAACTCGATCGCGTTGGACTAGCTGCTGATTGATTTCATTTACCCCATCTCGAACAAGTGCCACTCTACGACCATCACCTCGATACCCCGACCTAGGACAGGGGAATGGGTTGATCCCTGACTTAATTTTTGTGGTATCATCCTATTTTGTGAGAATGATTATCATTTTACTTTCAATCTATGACCCTTACATCCAGCGACATCACTCGATCGCCAATTGAGATTCCCAAGCGAGGGATGCCAATTACCATCATCACGGGGTTCTTAGGCAGTGGAAAAACCACCCTAGTCAATCAAATTCTCAGCAATCGTCAGGATTTGAAAGTCGCCGTACTGGTGAATGAATTTGGCGATATTGATATCGATAGCCAACTTCTGGTTTCTATCGATGAAGAGATGGTGCAACTGAGCAATGGCTGCATTTGCTGCACCATTAATGATGACTTGGTGCAGGCAGTTTACAACGTCTTAGAAAACAGCGATCGCATTGACTATATGGTGATTGAAACCACCGGTATCGCCGATCCCCTGCCCATCATGCTGACCTTTCTGGGTACTGAGTTACGAGATCTGACCCATCTTGACTCTGTGATTACTCTAGTGGATGCGTCTGAATTTACCCCAGAGCATTTTGATAGCCAAGCAGCCCTGAAACAAATTGCTTATGGAGACATTATCCTGCTCAATAAAACGGACTTAGTTACCGTTGAAAAAGTTGAGGAACTCGAAGGTCACATTCAGGCAATGAAAGAAAAAGCTCGCATGATGCGCTGCCAAAATGGGCAAGTGCCTCTGCCGGTAATTTTGGATGTGGGATATAACAACGAAGAATCCTACGCCGATCTTGTCCAGGAAGAGATTGAAAAAACCCAGCACGATCACGACGATCCCCACCATCACGAGCATAGTCATGACCATCACGATCATGAACATCATCACCATCACTCCGATCATTTGGATAACGATGGATTTGTGTCGGTGTCTTATTGCAGCGATCGCCCCTTCTCCCTACGGAAGTTTGAAGAATTCCTTGATACTTTACCTCCTAACATATTTCGGGCTAAGGGTCTGCTCTGGTTTACCCAAAGTCCCCACAAACACATCTTTCAGCTCTGTGGCAAACGCTGCACTCTCAATGCTGAAGACTGGGATAATGTACCCCCTAGTAACCAAATTGTGGTCATTGGGCGGCACATCAACAGCGAGCAAATTCGTAACAAACTAGCCCTGTGTGAAGCACCTTAGTTCCTGGTTAGTGAACTTTCTCCATCAATAGCAGAGAAAGAGTCGGTTGGGACTCCAGTTCAATACTCAAACCCAGCTTCCCTAGTGCAAAGCGCTATAGGAGGGCAACCTCCACACAACTCAATTCTCAACTGTCCTTACTCTCCTGTAATTCTATGACTGCCCAAATACCTGCTCATAACCTATCTGTCGATCAAACCATTGCTGCGATTTCTGCCCAACCTCAGCCACGGGTTTCCCAAGCCGAGATGGAACAAGCTGTGCGAACCTTGTTATTGGGATTGGGAGAAGACCCCGATCGCGAAGGCTTGCGGGATACTCCGAAACGAGTCGTCAAAGCACTCCAGTTTCTCACCTCTGGGTATCACCAATCTCTAGATGAATTGCTCAATGGCGCTGTATTTCACGAAGATACCGATGAAATGGTATTAGTCAGAGATATCGATCTCTTTAGCTCCTGCGAACATCACATTTTACCGATCCTAGGACGTGCCCACATCGCCTATATTCCCAACGGTAAAGTAATTGGTCTTTCCAAAATTGCCCGCATTTGTGAAATGTATGCCCGTCGCCTACAAGTTCAGGAACGGCTTACCCAACAAATTGCGAATGCTCTACAAGGTTTGCTCAAACCCCAAGGCGTGGCTGTCGTCGTGGAATCCACCCATATCTGCATGGTGATGCGGGGCGTACAAAAGCCAGGTTCTTGGACGGTAACCAGTTCTATGCAAGGAATCTTTGCAGAAGATGCCAAAGCCCGCCAAGAGTTTATGAGCTTGATTCGCCACAATCCCTCATTTCACTAAAATCTAAAACACCAACTTAGTGCGATCTCACCACAATAAAAGCCAATGCTTAGACATTGGCTTTTATCCCTCTTCTGTCATATCAAGTCCGTTGAATAAGTTGTGATATAGCAGTGAGTTCACTCCACCCGTAAAAATCGGTTAACCCTCCAATTAATTCTGGCTGTTTCAATAAGGTTTGGCAGCGCTGGTACAACACTTCTTCTAGCTGATCGA
>NZ_JAQMUE010000070.1 GCF_028330985.1 Roseofilum reptotaenium CS-1145
GATTGATCGCCTGTTGATTAGACAGGGCATTTTGCTGAGATAAATTAGTATTAGCAGCTAAATTAGCAAATGCCAAATTGGAAAGCATAGCTGGCTGTTCGGCTACACTTTTAGCATTGGCAATAGCAACTGATTCGCGAATATCTCCGGGCAATGCTGATGGCATACATTTCTCCTTGGGTAATTGGGACAATTATTCCCACACTAACGTGGGAATGATTAAACGGGTCAGTGTCAACTTCAGCTAGGAACTTAGACACTAACGAACCTCACTATTTAGATTGTGGATCTTGTTTTGTAACAGCTTTGAGATCGATTAGTTGTTGAGCCAGATCATTACCTGTATCTAACTTGTTGACAGCGATGGCTTCCATCGAACTCAAATCTGATACCCGATTGACTGCGTTACCAACAACAGTAACCGCTAGTTGATTGATCGCCTGTTGATTAGACAGGGCATTTTGCTGAGATAAATTAGTATTAGCAGCTAAATTAGCAAATGCCAAATTGGAAAGCATAGCTGGCTGTTCGGCTACACTTTTAGCATTGGCAATAGCAACCGATTCGCGAATATCTCCGGGCAATGCTGATGGCATACATTTCTCCTTGGGTAATTGGGGCAATTATTCCCGCACTAACGTGGGAATGATTAAACGGGTCAGTGTCAACTTCAGCTAGGAACTTAGACACTAACGAACCTCACTATACTGATTCCTCTTTAGATGGTGCTTTTGTAACAGCCTTGAGATCGATTAGTTGTTGAGCCACATCATTACCTGTATCTAACTTGTTAACAGCGATGGCTTCCATCGGACTCAAATCTGATACACGATTGACTGCGTTACCAACAACAGTAACCGCTAGTTGATTGATCGCCTGTTGGTTAGACACAGCATTTTGTTGAGATAAATTACCATTGGTGAGCAAATTAGCAAAAGCGAGATTCGACAACATTGATGGTTGCTCGGCTACGCTTTTAGCATTGGCAATGGCAATTGATTCACGGATATCGTCGGGTAAAGCATCTCCACTACCTCCTACTGAATCACTTCCTGCTGAATCACTTCCTCCTCCTGAGTTATGTGGAGTCTTTGATTTTCCCGCCTCCTCTAGTGTCTCTATGCTTTGATTTAGACTAAGAATCACTTTTTGCTTATCTTCAGGCTTACCATCACTGTCAGTAGGAAACGCATCTGTAATCTGTTTCTCTGTTAGTGCCATTTGAGTTTTACTCCTTGTTAGTTTGTGTTTGTTTGAACTATGAATCTAAACAACCTAAAGTTTTTTCAAGACTTCATATCCCTTTAGATCCAAACTTGATAAAGCAATAAAGCAATTGTGGTTGGGCTACAGGGTAGGGGCAAAGCAAAACGCACAACTACTAATCGACTTGCTTTCAATACCTTCAGTGGTCCGCACTTCTTCCAGGACTATCCTTTTCAGGACTTCCACCCTCGGAACTGACGTTATTTCTTGTAATACTTGGTTCCATTTGTTTAAATATCTGTACCAAGTTTTGCATAAGGGATTGGTAGGTTTCGAGATTATCTTTGGCATGAGGACTATTGGGGTCAATCCTCATAATAATTTCTACACATTTACCAATCGTTGCCATCTCCAATTGAAAGAGCGCACTTTGCTTATTAACAGCATTTTGCTGTGCTAAATTGACATTCGCAATCTCAGATGACATGGCGAGATTGTTTAAAATGACCTGCTGCTCATCAGCTACTTTAGAGTTGAAGGTAGCATCATCTTTATCTTCACCAGTTTCTGCTAATGAACCTCCGTTAATCATCGTTAAATACCCTAACTGAGCAATCTTAATCAGCTATTGTTGAATAACCTAAGAATGAGATTAACTTGAACGTTAACCCAATATCACTATATTCATCTCTAATTAAATTAATTAGAGCTGTAGCTTGGGATAACAACTCCGGTAATGCACCGATCTCACAAACAACCACAGAATGCAAGTACCACGGTTCTGGGGCGGTGCGGGGCAAGGAGCATAACCATCGGTGTAAACGATCGCCCGATCGTAATCCCGGGTGTTCCTCCAGATACACCAGCACAGAGCCAAAATTGGTGTGGCAAAGGGCGTTGCTTTCTCTTGCAAGAGGATCTCGCATACATTCCACATCTTGAACGTCAAGAGTGAATAACGTCGCTATCCTTGCTTGCAGCCTTCAGGTTTTTTGGCCTAGGCTCCCAGAACCGGGGTGGCTTTTTGCCCTTCTACTATTAAGACGATCTCAACGCGATTTCTGACTTTTTTCGAGTTAGAACCGCAAAAGTCGGAGCGTTTGACAATAGTACAACTCAAACCCTTGCCAGATAATGATCACAAGCATCTCAAAATTAAATACCTACATTCCGCCGTGGCTCAAGTTGAAGCAGCCCTTGGTTCGGATTACCAGATGTGATGTATCCAGAACCCGAAACGTCTCGATCGGAAGCTCTGCACCGGGCGATCAAGCATCGTCATAATATCATTCCCGTTAATCCAGCGGACGATCGCCTTTTTGATGAAGCCTTGCGTTGTGCTCTAACTTACATGATAACAGGAGAACTCTGTCGGCCACCATCTGGTTCCGATCCAGCCCTGCGGTACCTGCACGATCGTATTAGTGTGCCCAGAGATATGTCCATCTATGCTGCTAAACGACTGAGAGAAGCATTAGAAACCACGGTAGCTCTATCTGGCGATCGCCAAGGAAGACCGATTCCGGTGCGCGATCGACGCGATCAAAATCCAGCTAATTTCACCCAAATTTAACAATGGATTCAATTCAACCGCTTCGAGTGGCGATCCAACCGCCAAACAGATAGGTTTGGTAAAACTTTAGGGGCTTGATAAAGCCAGCCTGATTTAAAAGAGAAAACAATTCGCTCTCAGAGATAAAGTCTACATCTCTTTCTATATGTTCTCGATCGCGATCGAATTGCTCTTCAGAGATACCATGCCCTGCGTAAGACATTAGCAAAGCATTCAGCAATCGAGAAAATTCAAGGGTTTCTCGATTGCCAAACAGATCGGCGATCGCTAGAATTGCCCCAGGCTTCAAATTACTCGCCAGTGAACTGAAGTAGGCTAATTTTTCTTGCTTATCTCTAATGAAGTGAGCAACAAAGATAGACGATGCGCCATCAAATCCACCTGGGAATTTATAGTCTTGCACCTTGCTGTTGACCAATGTGACTCGATTACCCATCTCCACACTTTTAATCCTCTGATGGCAAGCATTGAGCATATCGCCAGAAGCATCAACAGCAACAAAATTCCAGTTGGAGAAGACTTTTCCGAGGTTTACAATTTCTGCCCCAGTCCCAGCCCCTGCGGAAAGAAAATTAGCATTTTTCGGTAATTCTTGCAACCAAGGAATTAACATTTGATGTAAAGCATCATAACTGGGACAAAATAAGCGAATTCTACGATCGTATTGGGTAGAAAGGCTTTCATCGAAGTGCTGGGTGACATCAAATTCATGTTGTGCTCGGGTCATAACAATAACTATTCCCTAGGGCGAAGTGCTGTAATATTATAGATACCTTCTAGTGTAGCAGGAGTAAATTCTTTTATCTAATTTGATGCATTAGAAAAAGATGGGGAGGAGGGAGAAAAATAACCCTATACCCTCATCCATCGATAATGCACTATTTTAGATGAAACACTCCACTACGATCCTAGCTTTATTTTGAGAGAGAAGAAAGGGACAAACTTGACATCGGAATTAACGGGCGATCGCCATACAACAGCTCTGGATACTTTTCCCCTAAATCAGACAGTACCTTAAAGTGCATTTCTTCCCCAATTCCCAAAGATAACCGTACCTGAGTTAACAACTCTAAAGACTCCTGAGAACCAGTCATCTTCTTCTCCAACATTTCTCGCAAAATCCCTTGGTAAACTCGCACTTTAGACCCTTGACTAAATCCAGGCAGCACCTTAGCCAAAACATATATTTCTTCTGCTTTGAGATCCTCTAAAGAACGATTTTCTAGGAATTCAGGAAAATTGAACTCTAACTTACTCAGTTGCCGACGCAAACTACTGGCTACACTCTCTTTGTGGTAGGCACTTAACGATCGATTCCAAGTTCGATAGAACCAGGCAGCACTTAAAATTGGAACCAGAGCTTGAATTCCCCATTCTAGCCATTTCGGGAATAACTCTAAAGTAGAATGGGTTCCCACAGAAAAGAGAAAGTTAAACGTCAAAAAGGTAGAAAATGAAAACACATGATGGCGCACTTTTTCTACTGAAAATTCTCGATCGTGGCGTAGACAGTAGGCTTTATAGGCTTTTTCTATACGGCACAAGATCCCATAACTCCCTAAAGTGAACACTGCAAAGGTCAGAGGAACAGCAATTAATCTCGGAATGGGAATTGCTAGATTGAAAAAGTAAAAGCCAGGGGTCAAAACTCGTTGTACTTGCTCCCCATTATGGGTCCAAGCCCCAGAGAAAAAGTAGTCTAAGTCGCCAGCATAGAAAATGTAATATAAATAAAATGCCAACACTAGCCCCACATAGCCATAATGGAAAAACTTGCGCTGTGAGTCTTGCAAAGAGTCCCAATAACTCCGTTCTGCATCAATGTCAAAACAAGCAGATTTACAGGCAACACAAGCACTTTTTTCTTTGCCGGTTTCATCGATCGCCCGGCACATGGATTGGGTAATTTTAGACGTAGTTTTTTCATGGGCGCGACTGCCCCATAATGCCCTGGGGCCAGTGTAAAAGAGTTCGACCGGCCCCATGGGGCAAACATATTGACACCAGGTTTTTCCAGCGAATAAATAGCCGACAATTATACTGGCTAAAATAGTGGCGCTCAGAAAAGTAGCTAACAAGAGACGATGGGAGTCTAAAAATAACATTCTCAGGCATAAACCGACGAAGAGAAATCCAAACTGAAAGGCAACATGATGGCGACCGAGCCAAGAGTTGGGGTCAATTTTCACCCATTCAGAGCGCACTTTACCCGTGCGAGGATTCGTGGTTTGTTTTTGCCGTTGAATTCCCCATAAACGAGGCAGTTGGGAAAAGAAGGAGAGGGGACAAATTCTGCGCCAACTTTCATGACCGAAGAAAAAAACGATACAAATGATTGCCCCGATAATAACGCCCCAAAAGAGTCGGGTGGCGATCGCATAGGGACGCTCAATAAAACACTGTCCTTGCACCGTCACCACCTCGTGACACCGTTGCGGATCGAATAACCTCGGATCGAGACGCAGTAAGCTCCAGTGGGTATCGGGATGGGTTAACAGGGGTGAAATGGGATCGTAGATCAGAGATACAATTAACAGCAACCAGGCGATCGCCAGCAGCGATCGCACCCTTCTCATCTGTTTTTCAGGAACACTCTGTAACATAGTCACTAACTCCTTGAACTTGACCCCATCCTAGGAAAAGCACAAGAGGATGACCTGACTCCAAACTCCCAAATCTCACTCACACTAGCACTAAACCTCCCTTCACAAAAAGACTAGAGCAGTCTAGTTCCAAAGGACTAGGAGATCGCCAGCAGCGTTATAATAACAACAAACTTATCGAGGTAATCAAGGAAAAACGGTTTACCGATTACCCATTACCAGCACAAAGCGCTATATTCATATGCCTGATGAACTGAGACAACAAGCCTTAAACTTTCTACGCATTGCCCTCAATAACCCCATAGCAGAATTTAGAGACGGACAATGGGAAGCTATTGAAACTTTAATCGAAAATCAAGCTCGTTTGCTGGTGGTGCAACGCACCGGTTGGGGCAAAAGTCTAGTCTATTTTCTCGCAACTCGACTTCTGCGCGATCGAGGAAATGGCCCAACTATCCTCATTTCCCCCCTACTTGCCCTCATGCGAAATCAAATCGCCGCCGCCTCCAGAATTAACGTTAAAGCTGCTACCATTAACTCCAGCAACACAAAAGAATGGGAATCAGTACAAACTGAGCTAGTAGCAGGAAACATTGATATATTACTCATCTCTCCAGAACGACTCGCCAACGAAAAATTTAACGAAACTATCCTCTTACCCATATCGAGAAAAATTGGCTTATTTGTCGTTGATGAAGCCCACTGTATTTCTGACTGGGGACACGACTTTCGCCCAGACTATCGGCGTATTGTCCGTATTTTACAAGCTCTTCCGTTCAACATTCCCGCCCTCGCCACCACCGCCACAGCAAACAACCGTGTAGTTAACGATATTAAAGAGCAATTAGGGTCAAATTTACAAATATCCAGAGGAACACTCACCCGCCAAAGCTTACAACTGCAAAAGATTCATCTTCCCAGCCAAGCTGCGAGAATGGCATGGTTAGCCCAACATCTTCCTAACTTACCCGGAAGTGGCATTATTTATGCATTGACTGTTCGAGATGCTAATCGAGTAGCTGAATGGTTAGGAGGTCAAGGAATTTATGCTAAAGCTTACCATGGCGATCTCACAGGTGAAGAACGTGAAATGTTAGAAGATCAACTACTCAACAATGGAATCAAAGCCTTAGTTGCCACCACCGCTTTAGGAATGGGTTTTGATAAACCCGATTTAGGATTTGTTATTCATTACCAGCGTCCCGGTTCAGTCGTCCATTACTATCAACAAGTCGGACGAGCCGGAAGAGCAGTAGACCAAGCCTATGGTATTCTTTTAAGTGGTGAAGAAGACGACGAAATCACCGACTACTTTATTAACACAGCCTTTCCTCCAGAAGCCCATAACCAGCAAGTTTTGAACGTCCTCAATCAGGCGGAAAATGGTTTAAGTTTATCTCAGATAGAGCAAAATTTAAACCTTTCTAGAAGTCAAATTCAGAAAGTGCTAAAACTCCTCTCTTTAGAATCTCCTGCACCAGTAACTAAGCGCGGTTCTCAGTGGAATGCTACCCCCGCAGCAGTGAACTATAAACCTAACACAGAAAAAATTGCCCAATTGACCCAAATTCGCCGCGCCGAACAAACTCAAATGCAAGAGTATATGAATACTCAACAATGCCTGATGGTATTTCTTGCCCAAGCATTAGATGATCTGAATACAACACCATGTGGTAAATGTGCTGCCTGTTTAGGTCAACCCTTAATCCCGGAAACCTACTCCAGAGAATTACTCAATCAAGCGTTGCACTTCTTGCGCCGTAGCCATATTGTCATTGAACCGCGAAAACAATGGAAAGCTCAAGCTTTATCAAGTTATAATTTTTCTGGTAACATTCAAAAAAACTTAAAAGCCGAACCGGGAAGAGCTTTATCCCTTTGGGGGGATGCAGGATGGGGAGAATTCGTCAGAAAAGGAAAATATGAAGACGATCATTTTGATGATGCCTTAGTACAGGGTGTGTTAGACATGATTGAACGCTGGCAACCCCAACCTTTCGCCACTTGGGTGACTTGCGTTCCTTCCTTAAAGCGCCCAGAACTGGTTCCCAATTTTGCCCAAAGATTGGCTGATCAGCTCAATTTACCCTTTGTGCCAGCCGTGCGGAAAGTAGGACATAATAAAGAACAAAAAGAGATGAATAACAGTTATCAACAAGCGCATAACTTAGATGGTATATTTCAGATCGAGCCTTGGGCAGGATTGAGCGGGCCAGTCTTCCTTGTTGATGATATCGTAGATTCTCGTTGGACATTGACTGTAATTGCAGCGCTCTTAAAACGTGCTGGAAGTGGTGCGGTTTTCCCCCTGGCTTTGGCATTAAATTCTTTTTAGAAAGCTGATTATAAAATCATGGAAAATCATTTACTTTCTTTAGATACTCAAGCTATTTTACTGCTCTGTGCCAGTTTTGGAGAAGATCGGCTTTCTTTTCCTCAGCCCTTAACATTGAGTGAATACAATACTTTAGTTACTTGGCTTAAAGAAAACAAGATGCGTCCTGGTGATTTACTCAATACAATAGGTAAAGATAAGCTAGAAAACGCATCTATTAATAAACTCGATCCTTATCGAACTGATGCTTTACTAAAACGAGGTTTTTTGCTGAGTTTAGCTGTAGAAAAATGGAGTCAGCAAGGATTATGGATTATGGGACGAGGTGACCCGAACTATCCGAAGCGTCTTAAAGATAGATTAAAGCAAAAATCTCCCCCCATTCTCTATGGAGTGGGACAACAGAATTTATTGGAAAGAGGCGGTTTGGCAATTGTCGGTTCTCGTAATATTAGTCAAGAAGAAATTGACTATACTCATCAAGTGACCAAGATTTGTACCCACCAGAATATCCAAGTTATTTCTGGTGGAGCGCGTGGGATCGATCAGACCTCAATGTTAGCAACCTTACAAGCATCAGGAACAGTCCTTGGAGTTTTGGCCGATAGTTTAATTAAGACTGCTCTGAATAAAAAATACCGTAGTTCTATTGCTGAAGGTAGATTGACCTTACTTTCTCCTTACGATCCCGATGCTGGCTTTCATATCGGTAATGCCATGGGTCGAAATAAATATATTTATGCTTTAGCTGATTATGCGTTGGTCGTCACTTCTAATTATGAACAAGGAGGAACTTGGGCAGGAGCAAAAGAAGCACTAGAAAAAATAAAAGAAGTTCCTGTTTTTGTTAAAGTTGAGAATTCTATACCGGAAGGAAATAAAAAACTTATTGATAAGGGAGCGAAATGTTTTCCAGTGCTCTCTTCTTCTTTATTCAGTCAACTGCTAAATCGAGACTTAGAGCTGCTTCCTGAAGAAAAAGTAGATGGAGAGAAAAGCCAGCAAGAAGATTCTCCAACTCAGGATCAATATGAAGTCACTGAAGATAATTTAAGGCAACCTAAAGATATCTATGAAGCAGTTTTACCGTTTATCCTGGAACCCCTAAATCAACCTCTCGATCTCAAATCTCTTGTTGAACGTTTGCAGGTCAGACAAGGGCAACTTCAAGATTGGTTAAAGAGAGCTGAGGAAGAGGGAAAGGTGAAAAAAACAAAGAAACCTGTACGGTATGTGGTTAATCTTGAAGAGAGTCAACTGTCTTTACTCCCAAAGTCTGAATCTATAGATCAAGGCAATAGGCAATAGGCAATAGGGAAAACTGGATCTTCCTCTATTTCTCTGTGTATTTATTAAAAAAATCCTGAATTTTTCTTCCATTCCCCCAATGTATGCTACTCCTAGCAAGCAAGCATTTGTCTTAACGAATGCTTAAAAGAAGATTAAATCTAAAGAGGTGAAAGATGTGTTTAGCAGTGCCTGGAAAACTTATTAGCATCTCTGGTGAAGATCCCCTGACAAAAATGGGTCGCGTCAGCTTTGGAGGTGTCATTAAAGAAGTCAGTTTAGCCTATGTCCCTGAAGCCCAGATCCATGACTATGTATTGGTTCACGTCGGTTTTGCCCTATCGATTGTCGATCAAAATGAAGCTGAACAAACCTTAACTGATTTACAACAAATTAATACATTCAGTTAAATAAGATTAAGAACCCATTCCAAACTGTAGGAACTTACTACATGATCGGATCGGAAAAGAATTGACTGGACTAGGAACCAAACAAATTACCCGAAAATAATCTCTGCACAATCCTAGGGTTTGCACCATTGAACTTCTCAGGAGAGTGCAAGTTTTCACCCCGATAAAATTCCGATCGAGAAAAACAATGAAATGGTTGTTTTGACTCTCGAAATTAGACCCCCAACCTAGGGAAAAAGGTCAACAGCCGCTGAGCTGTATCCATTCATCTTCAGTCGTAGACCGAAAGGACTTTCTTACCTATGAACACCAAAAACTATGCAACACTAGACGGCAACGAGGCAGTGGCCCGTGTTGCGTACAAACTCAACGAAGTCATTGCCATTTATCCCATTACTCCTTCCTCTCCGATGGGAGAATGGGCAGATGCCTGGATGTCGGAGGGGCGGCCGAACCTATGGGGAACCGTACCCTCAGTGGTAGAAATGCAAAGTGAAGGAGGAGCCGCAGGAGCAGTCCATGGATCGCTACAGGGGGGGTCTTTAACAACGACCTTTACCGCATCTCAAGGATTGCTGCTCATGATTCCCAACCTCTACAAAATTGCTGGGGAACTGACGGCAGCCGTATTGCATGTGGCAGCTCGTTCGATCGCCGCTCAAGCTCTCTCGATTTTCGGGGATCATTCTGACGTAATGGCGACGCGTGCTACCGGTTGCGCTTTGCTGGCTTCGGCATCGATACAAGAAGCTCATGACTTAGCGCTGGTGGCTCAAGCGGCTTCCCTTAAATCCCGTGTGCCCTTCATCCACTTCTTCGACGGTTTTCGGACTTCCCACGAAGTGCAAAAGATTGAACTGCTCGAAGAGAGCGTCCTGCGGGCAATTATTGACGATCGCACCGTCTACGACCATCGATCGCGCGGCCTAACCCCCGATCGCCCCGCTCTGCGCGGAACGGCTCAAAATCCCGATGTTTACTTCCAAGCCAGAGAAAGCGTCAACCCCTTCTATGATGTCTGCGCCGAAGAAGTGCAGAAAGCCATGGATCAGTTCGCTGAACTAACGGGACGCAGATATCAACCCTACGAATACCACGGCGCACCCGATGCCGAGCGCATTATCATTCTCATGGGTTCCGGTTGTGAAACCGCTCATGAAACCATTGATTATCTGGTGGCTCAAGGGGAAAAAGTGGGCGTGCTGAAAGTTCGCATGTATCGTCCCTGGGATGCGAGTAAATTCATTAGCGCTCTTCCCGAAACCGTAAAGGCGATCGCCGTTTTAGACCGTACCAAAGAACCTGGCGCATCTGGCGAACCCCTGTACTTAGATGTGGTGACTGCCTTCTACGAAGCCACTTCGACTCCGCTCAGTGAACGGAGTGTGCCTAAAATTGTGGCTGGACGCTATGGCTTATCTTCCAAAGAATTTAACCCCGCCATGGTCAAGAGCGTCTTGGATAACCTCAGCCAAGAATCACCGAAAAACCACTTTACTGTCGGCATCAACGATGACTTGACCAACACCTCTCTAGAGTACGATCCGAGCTTCTCTATCGAACCCGATAGTGTTGTGCGGGCGATGTTCTACGGTTTGGGTTCCGATGGTACAGTTGGAGCCAATAAGAACTCAATTAAAATTATCGGCAACGATACCGATAACTATGCCCAAGGCTATTTTGTTTACGACTCCAAGAAATCTGGCGCGGTAACCGTCTCTCACCTGCGGTTTGGCCCCGATCGCATTCGCAGCACCTATCTGATTACCCAAGCGAACTTTATTGGCTGTCACCAATGGACATTCTTAGAAAAACTTCAAGTGTTGGGATCGGCAGCACCCGGCGCAGTCTTCCTACTTAACAGTCCCTACGGTCCAGAAGAGGTCTGGGATAAACTCCCCTTGGAAATCCAAGAAGTGATCGTGCGCCAAAGTCTGAAGTTCTATGTGATTAACGCCAACCAGGTAGCACGGGAAACCGGGATGGGAAATCGGATCAATACGATTATGCAGACCTGTTTCTTTGCTTTGGCGGGAATTTTACCCAGGGATGAGGCGATCGCTCAAATTAAGAAGGCGATCGAAAAAACCTATGGTAAGAAAGGGGCAGAAATTGTCCAATTGAATATCAAAGCCGTCGATCAAACCTTGGATAACCTCTATGAGGTCAACGTCGGCCAAGCCAATAGCAATCTGCATATTTTACCCGCCATTGGAGAGACTGCTCCCGAATTCGTGCGCGAAGTGGAAGGGGTAATGCTGGCACGGCAAGGAGATAGCCTACCCGTCAGCAAGCTCCCCTGCGATGGAACCTATCCCACCGGAACCTCGAAATGGGAAAAACGGAATGTGGCTCAAGAAATTCCGGTTTGGGACCCGGATGTTTGCGTGCAATGTGGCAAGTGTATTGCTGTTTGTCCCCATGCCACGATTCGCGGTAAAGCCTATGATGCCGGTGCTTTAGCCAATGCACCGGAAAGCTTCAAGTCCATTGATGTCAAAGATAAAGCCTTTGCCGGACAAAAATTCACTATTCAAGTCGCTCCCGAAGACTGTACTGGATGTGGCGTTTGTGTCGATATCTGCCCGGCGAAGAACAAATCCATGCCCTCGAAACGGGCGATTAACATGGAGTCTCAGTTACCTTTGCGAGAACAAGAGAGCCAAAATTGGGACTTCTTCCTCGGTTTGCCCAATCCCGATCGCGCGGCCTTAAACTTAGAACGGATTCGCCAACAGCAATGGCAAGAACCCCTGTTTGAGTTCTCTGGAGCCTGCGCCGGTTGTGGGGAAACGCCTTATATTAAACTAGCAACCCAGTTATTCGGCGATCGCATGGTCATCGCTAACGCCACCGGTTGTTCCTCTATCTATGGCGGTAACTTACCCACCACACCTTACAGTGTGAACAGCGAAGGACGGGGACCCAGTTGGTCAAATAGCCTGTTTGAAGATAACGCCGAGTTTGGTTTAGGCTTCCAGTTGGCCATTTCCAAACATCAAGAATTTGCCTGCGAACTGGTGCAAAAATTAGCCGGCACCCTAGGGGATAACTTAGTTAGTCAAATCCTCAATAATGGCCAAAAAACCGAAGCGGATATCTACGAGCAACGGCAATATGTAGCTCAGGTGAAGGAAATCCTCGCCGGTAATACCGACCCAGACGCGCAGCAATTGCTCAGTTTAGCCGATTATTTGGTGAAAAAATCCATCTGGATCGTTGGCGGTGATGGTTGGGCTTACGACATTGGCTATGGTGGTTTAGACCATGTGCTGGCATCCGGCCGAAATGTGAATGTTCTGGTGATGGATACGGAAGTATACTCCAATACAGGTGGTCAGTCGTCCAAAGCCACCCCCAGGGGAGCCGTCGCTAAATTCGCTGCTGGTGGTAAACCTGCACCCAAGAAAGATTTAGGTCTGATTGCCATGACCTACGGTAATATCTATGTGGGTTCCGTGGCTCTAGGGGCGCGAGATGAACATACCCTCAAGGTCTTCCTAGAAGCCGAAGCCTATGACGGCCCCTCCTTGATTATTGCGTACTCCCACTGCATTGCCCATGGTATTAATATGACCACTGGCATGAGCCATCAAAAGGCAATTGTGGAAAGTGGTCGCTGGTTGCTCTACCGCTACGATCCTAGACGCACGGAGGCAGGTGAAAATCCCCTACAGTTGGATTCGCGATCGCCCAAGAAAGGCGTTAAAGACTCCATGTACGCCGAAAACCGGTTCAAGATGTTGACCAAAACCAAACCAGAAGACGCAAGACGCTTGTTGAAAGAAGCGCAACAGGATGTCAATACCCGGTGGGACATGTATAAATATCTCGCCGAACGGAGTCTGAAGTCGGAAGAATAGCTTCCTTAGAGTAGGGGATGGGGAGATAGGGGAAGATTGCCCATTCCCTATTCCCTATTCCCCACCCGTTACCCATTACCCATTACCCGTTACCATGGATTTAACCACAACCTATTTAGGTCTCAATCTGCGATCGCCGATCGTTCCCAGTGCTGCCCTACCCCTCTCGGAAGATATCGACACCATTAAACGCCTCGAAGATGCCGGTGCTGCTGCCGTTGTCCTCCATTCCCTCTTTGAAGAACAACTCCTGCGAGAAAAATTTGAACTGCACCATCACCTCGAATATGGCACAGAAAGCTTTGCTGAAGCCCTATCCTATTTCCCAGAACCTGACGAGTTTCACGTCGGGCCAGAATTGTACTTAAAGCACATTCGCCAAGCCAAAGCAGCCGTCAATATTCCCATTATTGCCAGTCTCAATGGCTTTTCTTCTGGTGGATGGGTGGAATACGCCAAACTCATGCAAGACGAGGGTGCAGACGCGATCGAGTTAAACGTCTATTATGTCCCCACTGACTTTGACATGAGTGGCGCACAGGTGGAACAAAATTATATCGACACCTTAAGTGAAGTCAAAAAAGAAGTCACCATTCCCATTGCTCTCAAACTTAGCCCCTTTTTCAGCAACATGGCCAATATGGCCAAACGCTTTAGTGAAATCGGAGCAGATGGTTTAGTGCTATTTAACCGCTTCCTCCAACCAGACATTAACGCCGAAGATTTAGAGGTAGAAGTCGGTTCTGTCCTCAGCAGTACCCATGACTTGCGCTTACCCATGCGTTGGATTGCCATTCTTTATGGTCGCATTGATTGCGACCTAGCTGCCACCAGTGGCGTACAACGGGGTCATGATGTGATTAAACTCTTGATGGCTGGCGCATCAGTCACCCAGGTTTGCTCTACCCTGCTCCGTCATGGAATTCACCATATCCAAGTGATGGAAGAAGAAATTAACCATTGGATGGAAGAGCATGGCTATGAGTCCGTGAAGCAAATGCAGGGTTCTATGTCCCAACTCCATTGTGAAGATGAATCTGCCTATGAACGGGCCCAGTATATGCGGGCAATTACGTCTTATACTCCGACCCATAGCTTAGTCTAGTTCACAACTGAAGATAGACCGCAGGTAGGGGCGAAATAATTCTGTCTCTACCTGTATTAATAAATATACAAACAAGGATCTTCCATACTACTAAATCAAGAAATCCCACTTCCTACTCTCTACTCTACAGCTAGAATAATAGAGAAGCTTGTCACAGTGAGGAAAATTCCAGTATGTCTGATGATTCTCTATTAAAGATATTTCAAAAATCTTACCAAAATACAGATTTAACTCCTTTACGTGAATCTTCGGAATTAGAGGAGTTTTGGGTTGAGTATGGGAGCAATTCATTAGAAGAGTTAGTGCAATTAGTAGAGGACAATGGATCGCGGGATGCCAAGATTGTCTTCTCCGGGCATCGGGGTTGTGGTAAATCAACACTGTTAGCAGAATTTGGACGAAGAATTAGCGATCGCTACTTTGTGACATTTTTTTCAATTGCTGAGACAATTGAGATGTCTGACATTAATCATATCAATATCTTATTTGCGATCGCTGTCAATTTAATGCTGACCGCAGAGAAAGAGAGAGTTAATATCCCAAAATCTGTAAAGGACGAATTTTATAAGTGGTTTGCAGAGCGGACGGAAACTAGAGTTGAAACTCCTATAAATGCACAAATTTCCGTAGGATTTGCTTTACTGAATCTAATTACCGGAAGATTAAAAACCGAAGCATACATACGAAATGAACTAAAGCGGACATTTGAACGTAATATTACTGAATTAATTCAAAAGTTAAATGAAATTGCAGCCAGTATTCAAAAATCCAGCCAAAAAGAAATTATAGTAATCATTGATGACTTAGACAAACTAGATCTGGCAGTTGTTAGAGGTACTTTTCAAGAGCATATAAAAGCTTTATTTTTACCAGGATTTAATATTATTTATACCATCCCGATCTCTTCTTTACGGGATATTTCATTATCGGCAACTTTGCGAACAGAGGCTGACGATCAAATTGTTGTGATGCCAGTCTCAAAGCTTATCGCCAAAGAAGAGCGTCGTAAAGACACTCCAACTTATCAAGAACCGGCTATTGCCAATTTGTGTGAAATGTTGCACAAACGTATTCCTGAAGAAATTTTAGAGCCAGATATCGCCAAGAAAATGGTGATTTATAGTGGAGGAGTGGTGCGGGAGTTGATGCGTTTGTGCAACCAATGCTGCCGAATTTGTTTGCGGCAAATTCGACGTAATCCTGAACAAGAGGAATTGAAAGTGGATTCAGTTGTATTAGGTGAAGCCATTAAAAAATTGCGACAAGATTTTGAAATCACTTTAGGTAAACAAGAGTATGAAATTCTCAAAAAAACTTACGATAATTTTCTACCCGACGATCCTAAAGAAGAAGCATTCCTAGATTTACTTCATGGACTGGATATATTAGAATACAGAAATGACGAAGTTTGGTACGATGTCCATCCAATTGTGACCGATTTGTTGCAAATCAAAGGACAGATCGATGCCCATAGCTAACTCCTTTTATTGGACTGAGAAAAATGAGGAAGTATATGACGATCTGATAGTGGCAGTAGAAGCCAGCGATCAGGTATTAAGCTTACTGCTTGCAGTCTGTGATGACCCGTATTTTCGAGATGAGATTATTGAACGATATGAGGCAGAACTTCAGCCTAGAATTCACCCTTATCGAGTTCAACTGTCGAGAAAAGAACCGAGTTTACGAGAGGCAATTGCTCAGGCGCTGAATGAAGATGAGCTGTACTTACAGTCAGAGGGTAGAGCGGTAATTACGGTTACGGGAACTGATGCGCTGTTAGCGGATAGATTAGGAGCGGAACGTTCGGAGAAGGACATCTTTTTTGGTTACTTGCAGTGGACGCGGGAAGCCTTACGAGAGTATCCTTACCCGATTATCTTGTGGTTAACCAATCCATTACTTAAAGAACTGAGCCTTAGAGCGCCTGATTTTTGGAGTTGGCGTAAGGATGTATTGAGATTTCAGTCGGCGATCATCTTGGAGGCAACGATTCGTACTAGCTATCGAATTATTGCTAGTCTGGTGTTGGTTCCGCACAATCTGCCTCGGATGGGAGCTGGGCAGTTTGTGGGACGCGATCGGGAAATGGAGTGGTTACACGAGCAGTTCCAGAGTGGAGAACTGATGGGAATTACTGTTTTGACGGGGATGGGGGGAATTGGGAAGACAGAGCTGGCCTTGCAATATGCTCATGGCTTTTACCTTAAGGGAGCTTATCCAGGAGGTGTGTGCTGGTTGAACGCACGTGGTGTAGATGTTGGGATGCAGTTTCTGGGTTTTGCCAGCTCGAAACTAGGCTTGAATCCTCCAGAGTATTGGCATTTGGAAGAGCGGATTCGTTACTGTTGGCGGCACGGGAAAGCTGAAGGTGAGGTGTTGGTAATCTTTGACGATGTACAAGACTATGAGACCATTCGGCCGGTTCTTCCTCCAGCAAAAGAGCAGTTTAAGGTGTTGATTACCACTCGCAACCAATCCTTAGGACAGTTATTTCGACAATTGGAGTTGGCAGGGTTGGAGGAAGAAGCAGCATTACAGTTATTGGGATCGCTTGTAGGACGGGAACGGATTTACCAGGAGTTGGAGGCAGCAAAGGCGTTGTGTGTGGAGGTAGGTTATTTACCCTTGGCGTTAGAGTTGTTGGCTCGTCATTTGGCGCACAAACAGGATTTATCTTTAGCGAACATGCAGCAACAGTTACAAAAAGAGGGGCTAGAAGTGCAAGCTTTAAAACGGGCTGAAGTTGGCATGACTGCCGAGCGATGGGTAAAAGCAGCGTTTGAGTTGAGTTGGCGGGAGTTAGGAGAGGAAGAGAAAGAGTTGGGGCGGTTGCTGAGTTTGTTTGCTCTAGCACCGATAACTTGGTCATGGATAGAAAGGATTTATTCAGAAGTAGATGAGAAAAAGTTAGAGGACTCGAGAGAAAGTCTGGAGAGGTTGAGCTTGCTACAACCCGTAGAAGAAGGGAACTATCAGCTACATCCCTTGATTCGAGAGTTTTTTCGAGGGAAGTTGGTGGAGTCTAGCCAGGTAGAGGAGATGAAGCGAGAGATTTTTGGGGTGATGGTGGAGATAGCAAGGACAATTCCCCAAACACCAACTCGCCAGCAGATTATGGAAGTTGAGCCTGCCATACCTCATCTAGTGGAGATAGCAGAGCAGTTAACTGATGATTTAACTGATGATGAGTTGCCTTGGGTGCTTGTCGGTTTAGCGAGATTTTATCTGGGACAGGGGCAGTATGGCCAAGCAGGGTATTGGTTTGAGCAATGTTTAGATATTATCGAATATCGTCTTGGTTCGGCCGATCCAAATGTGGCTACAAGCCTGAATAACCTAGCAGAACTATATCGTTCCCAAGGGAAATATTCAGAAGCCGAACCTCTCTATTTAAAAGCTTTGCAAATGAGAAAGGAGTTGCTCGGTTCAGTTCATCCGTCTGTTGCTATGAGTCTAAATAACCTGGCAGCACTGTATGAGTTTCAGGGAAGATATTCAGAAGCCGAACCTCTTCTAATGGATGCTTTACAGATATGGCAGGAAACATTTGGCTCAGATCATTCTAATGTGGCTGCAACCAAGAGTAATCTGGCCAATTTGTACCGTTATCAAGGGAAATATGAACAAGCCGAGCCTCTGTATTTAGACGCTTTACAGATGCATAAGAATTTGTTTGGCTCGGCTCATCCCTATATCGCTATTAGTCTGAATAATTTGGGAAACTTGTATTTAGACCAAAAGAGATTATCAAAAGCTGAAGCTCTCTATTTAGAAGCGTTGCAGATGTACAATGAGATGCTTGGCTCGAATCATCTCTATAGTGCTATGAGTAAGAGTAACTTGGCCAATTTGTACTTAAACCAAGGAAGAAACTCGGAGGCTGAATCTCTGTATTTAGAGGCTTTGCAAATATCTAGAGAAAAACTTGGTTCAGCTCATCCATTTGTGGCCGTGATTCTGAATAATCTGGCCAATTTGTACTATTCCCAAGGTAAGTATGCAGATGCTCAACTAATGTATATGGAAGCATTGGAGATTTTCATGGCCAAGCTGGGAGAAGACCATCCCAATACTCGGAAGCTTAAGCAAAACTATAATGAACGTTATCAAGGAGGTATTACTATGAGTGGAGAGCGCACTATTGGTATTGGTCGTGATGACTGGGAAACTAATATTAACACGCCTGAAATCACTGTTGTTGGGGATGCCGCAAAACAGGGGGAGCAGATAAATATAAATTATGGCCAAGATAAGGAGCTGGTGGAGGCTACCAGAGAGATTCAGGATTTGCTCAAACAATTGTCAGCATCGCATCCGGTTTCGACAACAATGGAACAGATGACAGTGGTAACAGAGGTCATTAAAGTAATTGAGAGTAATCCAACATTGAAGCAACGGACTATCAATGCCTTCAAGGTGGGATTGATGGAGACACTAAAGCAGTTTCCTGGAGGTGCAATTCTGGTTGGGGCGATTGAAGGTTGGATACAGCAGAATGAGCTAGATAATGTTGGATAGAGTTATCCTGTTAGTCGCGCACGCGAGGACAGGGTTCAGGCTTCACGGAGGCGATCGCACAATGATCTTTTAAGCAAGATTGCTCAAAGGCGGCTTCTTGTTCTAAAGGTTGGGGATATTGTCCAAATACCATTTCACAACTGAAATCTTCAAAGTTGGGAGTCATGGTTAAGGGAATGCCAAATTGCTGGGTAAAAAAGTCTTGAGTCGGGAGTTTGCACATATTAATGCACATTCCCACACATCCGCTTTGTTCTAAATAGCGGCACTTTTTAATCTGAACTGCGCTTTTTTGTTGCCGAACCGTTTGATTTTCATTCTTTATTTCTACCGTCTTCGTTTCACACGGACCAACTAACCATTCAAATAGGAGCGTTGCAAACCAGGCATTGGCTTCACACACCCATTGGGTAGGGGAGGTCAATGTCCGGATAATGGTTAAAATGGGAGCAGGAATCAGGGAATTTAAGACCTTTTTCACCAATTGTTGTTGTTCTAAGGAATTGCGTCCCTGCATGATTTTCTGGGATACATCAACAAAGCCTTCATAGCCTGTTTTTGAGCTACCTTTACCCACCACAGCAGCCATTTTGCGGGTAAAAAGGGCAATAAACAGGCGATCGCACAGATTATCGTGGTAAGAGGTAGGTTCAGGCACAGTCATGATGCGGTTAATATCTCAGGAGTCTTTTCAACAGTTGGAGCTTGTTGCCATAGGGGGGATATCGCAAGTTGAGATCCAGCCAAAACCAGCGTCTTAAGACACTTTTGTAATGGCTAAAGGTTTGAAAGCTGGCCAATCCATGATAGCGGCCCATGCCACTTTGTCCAACTCCTCCGAACGGCAGTTGGGGAATGTTGAACTGTAAAACTGTATCGTTGAGAGCGACAGTTCCCGATGAAACCTGTTGTAGCACTTGGCGCTGAACTCGGGAGCGTTTGGAGAAGAGATAGAGAGCGAGGGGTTTGGGACGTTGATTGATTTCGGCGATCGCCTCCTCAATCTCACCATAGTCTAAAATCGGTAAAATGGGCCCAAAAATCTCCTCTTGCATTACCAAGGAATCCCAGGTTATTCCATCAATTAAAGTGGGAGCAATATAGCGAGTTTTGGGATTCGTTTTCCCCCCACACAGAATATTCCCTTCTTGCAGTAATCTCTGGAGATAGTTAAACTGTTTGTCATTCACAATGCGGGCATAATCTGGACTTTCTTCCGGGTTTTCACCATAGAAAGCTTTAACTTCAGTCAGCATCGCTTGAATCAGATCTGCTTTCACCTTTCGATTCACCAGCACATAATCTGGAGCAATACAAATTTGCCCTGCATTGAAAAATTTACCCCAAATAATTCGCCTAGCAGTACAAGTCAAATCACAATCTCGATCGACAATACAGGGGTTTTTTCCTCCCAACTCTAACGTCACGGGCGTTAAGTATTTCGCCGCCGCTTCCATGACTATTTTCCCCACTCTGGCACTACCCGTAAATAAAATATGATCGAACTTCTGGGCTAAGAGTTCTTGACTAACTTCGGCGTTTCCTTCGAGTACAGCAATAGAGTTGGGATCGAAATTTTCAGTAATAATTTCTGCTAAAATGTTGGAAGTCTTGGGAGCAATTTCCGAAGGCTTAACTACAGCACAATTTCCCGCTGCTATTGCTCCCACAAGGGGCGCTATCGCTAAATTAAACGGATAATTCCAAGCAGAGATAATCAGCACTACGCCCAAGGGTTCCGGATAAATTTCTCCGACAGAAGGCCACATCACGAAGGGAGTGAAGGTGCGTTTCGGTTTTACCCATTGGTTTAAGTGCTTTAAGGCATAATCAATTTCGGCGATCGGGCTAAATTCATAATAACCCTCTAATTTAGGTTTATTTAAATCCTCCTTCAATCCAGCCAAGATTTTGGATTTATTTTCCTCAATTACCGACCTTAGCTTTTTAAGCTGAGATTTTCTAAATTTCAACTCTCTGGTTTGTCCAGACCGGAAAAATTCTCTCTGTTGAGCAATTAATTGTTCGCCGTTCATTTTCATAAGCTATGATTAAAATCTTGATATTTTTCTTATATTATCCTCCTTCACATTCTAGATCATTTTGCGATTTCCATAAAATAGAAGAATCCATAGCATCCTTGCTCTCTAATTCTCGGCGATAGGTCATTCCTTGTTGCGGCATCCCCAATTCTAAACCCTGCCGATCAAAGGCTTTTTTGACTCGACGAAGATATTCTCGAATTACATAGCGATAGACTCCCGGTTTGGTTTCAAAGCGCACTCCTATTCGAGTTCCTCCGGCATCGATGGAATCCACACCGCGCACTTCCGCTGCAATAATTTGCTCGTTATGGGTAGCGAGAACAAAAAAGATCAATAAGACCGGTAAAGCAAAGAGCCAATTTCCCAAGGGACGCGTCAAGGGGAAGCGCCATACCAACCCAGATCAATGGAGTATATCGTTTTAGCATATCTCACCACAAGGATAGCGATCGCCTGTCAGTTTACCATTCAAGCGATCGCTGTTCTGTTATCCTTCATCGCTAAGAGTCCTTTCAAGCCTGGGGATGTCCCTCCTGATGACTCCTGTCCCAGCATCGCTCCAGAAGGATTAATTGATAGCGATACCAAAATTGCTGGGGACTCCAGATCATGGGAGACTCTGGGTTAAACAAGGGTTGCTGAAGATAAGCCCATAGGGGAAGCCAAAAGGTGTAATAGTTAAACTTCATGGTTATCTAAACGGTTAAGATGGTGAGATTTACAATGACAGTCCACCTAGATGGCAGGTGAGTCAGGATTGAGCCGTTATATCCCTTCCTTTCTCTACTGTGCCAAACTCATCGGCAGACTTGCTGAAATGTTGCATTCTTTGACAAAACTTGACATTTAACTTAAAACTCCACCGATCAAGTTCAGAAGAGGCAAACCGCTTCCCCAAACAGAAACGGGGTTAAATCCAATCCTCCTGGAGTCACCACTTACAAAAGGGTATAGTCGGACACTGGCTCAGAAAAGTTCCCATAACGCTCCATCCGATAGATGCAGAGGCAGCTATCTTGCGAATTTCCCCCACTCTATATGCCTAGCCTGCACAGCTCACTTTTTTAGCAAATCTTAAATCAAGCTATTTGAGATAGTTTTGAATAGAGGGGACATCGAGGGTTTCATTATTAATCACCAACGCGATATTGATATTTTCCAGGAAATTAACAAACCATTGAATTTGATCCAGAGGCTTAGACTCATAATAATTGAACCACTGAAACAATTGTCGTCCCAAATCAGATTGGCTTTGTCCAGAAATTAAAACAATTTTCAGCAACAAAGCGCTAGTCTTGAGTTCCCCTAAGCTCGCAATTAAATTAATAAAAATATAGTGACTTGGATCGTTGGGACTCTCAATCAAAAACTTCAATAATCTCTCGCAAGTTTGATTGAGTAAGAGTGAATTAAAGCCTTCATTGTCTTGTTCAGGTAACAAGCTTTTGAGTTGTCTTCTTAACTTAAAATCAAACTGCTGAGACCGAAAATCAGCATCAATTGCGGTAATGATATACTGATAAAAATCATCCTTAAATTCTTGATAAGATTCAACTTGTTCTGTGTGTTCCAGGAAGGCTCTCGCTAAATCTTTATAACTAGAATTCCCTTCCACTTTTCCTGTAAACTGTTTAATCGCTAAATATAAATCATGGTCACTGAGTAGAGTAGGATTAGCAAAAGGTTTTTGACTGGCTAAACCTGATGTTTTTTTGATTAAATATTTGGCATATTGGGATAGACTAAGTTCAAATTCCCATTGCCGTTCTGCTTGAATTTCTTGCAACAGTTGTTGGTGTTCTCTTGAGCTACTAGAAGACACGAAAGAATAGCGATAGAGATAAGGATATCGATGAATTTGGGTTTTGAGTGGAGAAGTTAAAATGGGCGATATTTTTGATTTGGAATCTGATTTGTTTTCAATTAAAATACGCAGAAATTGATAATCTTCAGTTTCCTCAAACTCTTTAACAGTTGCATGAATGATCGGCTCAACAAAAAGCTTGTTGATCATTTTGTATTCATGACTTTTGCAAAACTGATCGACCATCTTTTTGAGTTGGTCAACATATCTAGGCAAAGGAGAAGAATAAGAATATTGAGTTTCTCTTTGCTTATTGAACAGGGCAATTAATCCAACAATGGCAATTTTTGATGCAGCGCGCATTTGCCAGTGATTGATTAAAATATAAAAACAGCGATTCAAGATTTTGTTAAACTGATGTTGTTCAGGAACTTGAATAACTAGCCGTCGAATAACCGCACTGATTTCAATATCTGGATATCCAATAACTTCAATCAACAATTTATGAACTCTTTGAATCATCACAGCCGGAGGTTCTTCCTGTACCCAATACAGAAGATGATCGTAAAGAGTTTGTTCATCTGACAAACATTTCTTGGTCAATGATTTAACGGATTTATCCGGACTATAGCCTAGACAACTCTCCAGCCATCTAAAGTTAAAAGTATCGGCATAAATTTGGTTATAAACTCTGAGGATAGGACGGGCATAGTGATGACCAAATGGTAATTTTATCGCTAAACCACTCAACCGTAGTTCAGTTTGCTGTGGATTCTCTTCTGATGGAATTTCACCTTGTTTTAAAATTTGCCAATATAGCTCTAATAAAGACTTTCGATTAGGACTTTCAAGGAGACGATCGCGAATAGATCTGAGGTGTTCTGGTTCATCTTGAGCTTCCCAATTGTGAAGAATTTTTCTATACACCAACTGATGCACTGTTTTCCATTCTTGATTGAGAGAAATAAAGTCATCCCCATTGGCGACTAAATGGCATAATTTTTGAGTTAAAAATGGCTTACCTCCTGTCCAATCTAAAATGGATTTGAGAACCGTTTTCGGGTCTCTTGCTTTCATAACCAACCCTTCTGCCAACCCTAAACAATCTTGAAATTGAAATCCAGTGAGCTGAATTTCTAGACCCATATCAAAAGGACTGATTTCAGGTTGAAAAGTGAGTTCTGATGGACTGGCAACACCCAGCAAAACCCAAGTTAGGCGGTGATAGTCTGGATTTTGTTTTCGATTTTGATAGCAAGATCGAATTAAGCCAAAGAATTCATCAATTGGGAATTTTAAGCCCAAAACACTATCAATTTCATCGACAAAAATGACGATATTATGGGGGATATGACATAAAATGACTTCAGTTAACAATAGACGCAGCCGCTCGACAGGAGGAAAAGAGAGGCGATCGCGCCACCATCTGAGTAAATTTACTTTATCGACTAAATTAAAGCTACTTAACACGGAATAAGCAAAGGCAGCATACCATTCTTCCGTGGTGATATTGCAACTAAAAATAGCAGTTAAATCGACTACCCCACAAACAATTCCCCGGTTTCTGAGTAGCTCAATGGTGCGGACTCGTAAAGAGGATTTTCCCATTTGCCGGGAGTTGAGAACATAGCAAAATTCTCCGGCTAGAACCCCGCGAAATAAATCAGCATCGGCTTGACGAACCACATAAGTTGGAGAATTCAGGGGTAAGCTACCACCAAATTGATATTCATACATTTTTGTAAATGTGTTATTCATGACTCCCCTAGATAAACGCACCACACTGAAAAAAAATCAAGAGAGCTGGACTCGAAAATATTGACGATATAAATTACATCTAGGGATGACATTGTGACCTTGTAAATGGATTAACCCCATGCTGTGTAACTTAAATGCTTGGATGGATTCGAGTTGCATTTCTTGGGGACTAGTTACTACTTTTTTGAGGGCTTCTTTTAGAACAGAATGGTGATGTAAATTCCATAAGTGTCGCCTTAAATGATCGCTATATAAGCCTGCATCAGTAGCCGCTGTTTCTAAAACTGTTTTTAAGGTTATTTCGTGGCGAGCAATATGGTAGAGTGCTAACCGGACTAAATAGGGGTGTCCTCCTACCATAGACATGAGTTGATTGACTTCTGAAATTGTCCAATCTAAGCCATGACGATGAGCGAGTTCGAGAATTTTCTCAGGAGGAAATTCGGGGAGTTCAATGGGTAAGCCGACATTAAAGGGGGATTGGTTAATACTCATGGGAACATAGACTTCTGTAGAATGGACAACGACTAAGCGTAGTTGTTTCCAAATCTCTCGGTTTTTCCCTTCTTCATGCCAGGCTCGCAGGAGGCTAAAAAAGTCTGAGGCAATGTCAGGAAAAGAGAAAACCACATCGACTTCATCTAATCCTAAAACTAGGGGAGATTCGCAGTAGGGAAGAATATAGTTCTCAAAGTAGGATTTGCAGGCCACTTTGGCTCCAAAAATGCTGTTCCAATGCTCTTCAAAGTTAACCGGGAGGTTGATTTGCAGGCTAATATTGGCACAAAACCATTTGAGGAACAGTTCAAGATCGGTGAAGACTTTGCTGTCGGCAAGTTGAAAACTGAGGGGAACGGTGGCATAGTCAACGGTGCAGGCATGGTGTAAGATTCGAGCCATAAGGGACGTTTTGCCCATTTGTCGAGGTGCTTTGATGCGAATTAAGGCTCCGGGTTTTTCGATCGCCTCATAACATCGCGTTTCAATTCTGGGCCGTTCGATATAAAATGCGGAAGCCAGCTCTACTTGTCCCCTGGGTATCTCCGGTTCAGCAATGGGTTGGGGCGGAGATTTGGGTAAGATAGCATAGGATTGATGGGTGGGTTGCTCTGGGGGAGAGAGTTCGTTCATCTGCTGACGATCGCCCTCAGCCAACAGTTGCAATAGGGTTTTAATTAACTTGGGGGTATCATCTGGCGATCGCCATCTTAACCTCGGTAAATCCTGTAAATATCCCCGCAAGTCGTGGTTGAGCAAGCTAAATGAATTCTTGATTTCTAACGGAATAATATGGGGAAGTCCTTGTTGACGAGACTCTTGTAAAGACTTGACAATTCGCACCTCTTCGGTAATCATTTCACTCACCGCAGAAAGAGGCGAAAGCAATAGTAAAACCTCTTCACAGGTATTCAATTCTCGGTAAATTTGTTGCAAGCCATTTTTAGCCATCCGCAGGCAATTATCGGCTAAAGTCACCGTATAACCGGAGTTTCTCAGGGTTTCGTAGAGTTGGGAAATCAGGCTTAAAGGCGGATCGGTGGGACTTTGATAGTAACTGAGCAGGATATGATGTTTTTGGGGTTGGGGTTCCCGATTGGTTTTCAGCGCTTCCCCAATTAACTCTGGACGATATTTAGCGATCAGGGCAACTAATTCCCCACGACGGGAATATCCCGCTTCTTGCGGATCGACATCTCCCAAAAACGCATCACAGATATGTTGGATATGCTTGCGTACCGTCACCGGTTGAATATAAAGCTGTTCGGCGATCGCCGTATCTTCTTCACCGGCTAACACTTTCAGCAGCACTTCTTGTCGCCTAGGGGTAAGATTAGCAAAGGATTGGATAAACTGAATCTGGTTCATCAGATTACACAAAGAAACAACACATCGGGGATGAGACGATGGCTCTAAGAGAACCCGAATCTTCTTCTATTGTTTATTAATATCGTCAGAACTGCCACTGAGGATAATTGTGTATGGAAACACCACATCACAGAGCAATGGGTGAAAATTATCGCTTCTGTGAATCTTGCTTACACAAAACCCCCTCATCTCCCTAACGTCAGTCATAGTAGAAACATCAGAGTAATCATTGTCCTGTTTGGTCTGACCTTCGGGTTTGCCTATCCTTGAGACGAATCTTTATGAGTTGCTTGAACCTAGGGTGAGTTGAGTTTTTATATAGCGCTCGACTCCTCAGAGATAGTAAGGCTTTGAGGATCTCTGCTCCTTTGATGCTAAGTCGTGTTCCAAACTGATGTGCAGGCTACTTGATTGCAGTCTGCACTATTTTTTTTAAAGGACGCTACACGCTGGTAATGGGTAATAGGTGCTAGGTTTCTGCAATTGACAGCGTTATAGTGGAGATCGAGCTGATCGATGACAGCGCTTTGTGATGTTATAGAAGATCGAAACAATCATATACCACAACCCTATTCCCTATTCCCTATTCCCTAGCGCGAAGCGCTATATCTCTTATGCAAACGAAACGCTGGATTTTAGTTCTATCGAGTTTATATTTAAGTGCTGCGATCGCCGGTTGCGCTCTTCCGGGTAATAGCCAAGAAGCGATCGCCGAAATTAGTGTGACTCAAGTCAGACAACTCGCGGCTGACCAGCCCGGAACTTTAGCCGAACAAGCCCTATTTATTGATGTGCGAACTCCTCAAGAATACGCCCGAGATCGCATTGCAGAGAGTCCTTTAATTCCCCTAGCAGAAATTGAATCAGGAGAAGCGATTGAAAAAATTCGTCAATTAGCCGGCGATCGTCTAGTTATCCTCTATTGCTTCTCTGGAGTTCGCTCCGGTATCGCCCAACAGATCCTAGAACAAGCCGGTATTGAAACCGTAAGTCTAGAAGGAGGCATTCAAGCCTGGCGGAAAACCATTCCTGCAACCACAGAAGCCAACCTCTTTTAATCGGCAGTAGGCAGTCGGCAGTAGAAAAACCTCCCCTATTCCCCATTCCCAAGGGCTAAAAAATAGGGGGTGAATCTCACCCCCTCATCCGATCTACAAATTTTACTGAAAGCACTCAACGCATCTATTGTTAATCAGGAGAAATCTTTTAAGAACTCAACTACCCCAGAATGTTATTTACTGGCTCTTCTCTTCATACCGAACAGTCCAGCAGCTAGCAAACCTAAAGCAGCAGCAGCACTAGGTTCAGGAACATCAGCCGGAGGATTGTATGATTCTTCCCCACTGCCGAATGCCCATAAGGTGGAATGGGAGAGCGCTTGTGCATTGCCTCGTCCATTCGTGGATACACCATTAGTTGTAAATGTTCCAGAGAGGAAACCATCTGCATCCAAAAGGCTTTGGCTAATATTCTCAAACAGGAAAACACTGTATTTGTTAGAAGCTTTGAGGCTCAAGGCAAAGGTTGTGGTTCCATCCGCTCCGAAGTCTAGTAAGTCACCATCAACACTCCAAGCACCACTCGTCGAACCGTTAGCTGCTGTGACAGCATCGTTACCATCATCAGACTTACCAGCCTCTGACCAGTTGGTGGTTAAATCGGAGAATAAGCCACCATTGAGATCTCCAATTAGAGTTGACCTAGCTCCGGTATCATTACCTGAACCTTCTTCGCAAGCACTGAAGGAGATTCCTGCCACGGTAACGGTTGAGTCATTACAGTCGATCGCGTGAGCATCAACAGCAGAGAAACCAACGAACGTAGTAGCCAGTAGTGTAGAACCAATTAAGGTAGAGATAGCAGATTTCATTATTATATAACTCCTAGAACTTAACAGTTGGCATCAGCAGATCATTGTGCTGTCCTTGCCTCCTGATATTCCTATGATAGGCAAGCAATAGAGGAGTGTCCACAGAAAAAACCACATTTTACTGACTCTTCATGTTAGAGCATTTTTTTATGATTTTGAGGTTGATTTTCCGTAGTTTACGGATACCTTGAAAGGCTGAAATTCTTGTTTTCTGGGGACTATGGGCAAAGAATTGCTGATTTTTACGGAATTTATCGTCAGCATCTCCAGTTTAGGAAAAGATCCACTATTTTGGACTCCGTATCTATTTCTGCGTTTCTGCGGATAATCGAAATCAAATATCCGTATTTCTGCATTGAGATCGGACTAGAGTCGGACTGACTGCCTCTTCTATTCATCATGAACTTTCCCGTCCCTGGCAAATCTAAAGGAGCCACAACACTGGGTTCAGGAATTGCCTTGGGAGTTGGACGAAAGTCAAAGGAAGCGATCGCTTTCCTCCTCATTCTATGGTAGACCGGTCTTTTGAGAACTTCTACCGGGAAAATTCTGGAAAAACAAGAGTTTACATACTCTTCATATTCATCGATCATTACATAGAGCCATATGAAGTTTTAATGAAGATCGAGACGCTTATAATTCCCTATTCCCAGCGAAAAAACCGGGACAGTACGACTGACTCAGAGGCTACTCGGGTCAGCTTGTGCGATCGCACGACCTACTCAAAAACAAATGAGTAAGTTTTGAGATTTATGAAGAGCTGAATGGGGTAAGAGTTACGATTTGATGACTTTTTTTGTATTTTGGGATACAGTTTGGAAAAATGATTTATGGTTAGAGGATAAGCAAGTGCCTCTACCTTGAGGTTAGGAGTTTGAAAGATGTCTATCTTACCTCAATCGCCAAAGGCGATCGCCACTCAATCCGGTTTTACTTCCTTTTCGAGTCCCCTCCAGTCCGGTTCCTGGATTATGCTAACAGAACGCCCCAGCCATTGGGCCGCAGATGAAGCCCTATTATTATGTAACCAATCCCCGGGCTAAAGCGACGGGGCTTTCTAGCCCTAACCTGTTACTCTGTCTAGCAGAGAGCAAGACAGCAGGCTGGCGCTTTCGAGGCGGGTTACAACACCTCCAAGACGTTTGATATTGTTGGCTCCATTCAAATCAGCGTCACCTTTCCATCCGCAATACCCACACTTGAAAGTCTTGCCAGAACGGTAAGACTTTCCTTTTTCGGGGTGGATGTGCAGGCATCGATGACAAGTCTGGCTGGTGTACGCAGGATTCACCAGAACAACGGGGACACCTTTAGCCGCTGCTTTGTAGTCGATAAACATCCTGAGTTGATAGAATGCCCAACTATTGGAACGCCTACGCTCAGTTTTGCTTCTACGCTGCTGGTTGGTACGCTCCCGAATCCCGGTCAAGTCTTCCAGCGCAATCGCTTGATTCGCTGAGTATGCACACTCAACAATCCGTTTACTAATGTTGTGGTTTACCCATGTCTGATAACGCTTCTCTCTGCCAAATAGCCGTTTCAGCAGTCGCTTACTGCTCTTTGTGCCTTTCCGTTGGATAGAAGCTCGACGAAGAGCAAACCTATCTCGCTTCGCTTTTATCTCATTCCCTGAAAACCTCTCCCCCTCTGAGCTAATCGCTAAGTCTGTACGCCCCAGGTCAACGCCTTTAACCCCCGAATCATTGATCGGCTCAGGGGTTTCGTCCTTGACCTGGACGTGCAGGTAGAACAGTCCATCCCGGTGTTTGCAAAGCGTGGCTGACGTAGGGGTATGTCCCTTCAGTTTACCGATCTGGTAGTTACCGAGAACCATTGGCATAACCAATCTGCCATCCACTGTTGTCAGGCTGGCAGATTGGTCTTTTTCTCGATAGCTAAAGATACGAGCGTCATAGTCCGCTGATGTGGACTTGAAACTCTTCACTGGCTTGCCTACCTTACGGTTGGCAGCCACCCTTGCACAAACCCTTACAGCCAAATTCGCCGACAAGCCAAATTGACTGCGGATTTCTTTATAGGTCTCTGCCTGAATCCGGTTCTTATTCTTGATTTGGGGGTTTACAGTTTCATTGACGTAGTTGCAAGCATCAGCAAACGCCACCAGAGTTTTATCAAGCTTTTGAGCTTGTTCTGGCGTGGGGTTAAGCTGGCAAACTATCGTCAACGTTTGTTTCATGGCTATATTATAATTCACCTAGGTGAATGCAGGCGACTAAACTCGCCGTTCGTTTTTCCTCCCCGTCGCTTTAGCGACGGGGAGGAAAAACGTATCGGAGGCTTTACGTGAAGTTTCGCCAGGTGAATGGATGAGCTGGGTTCCCAACTATGGAGAATATCTGATTCATTTTGCTTAAGCCGTTCTCATTAACCATTATCAGCGCAAAGCGCTATACACAAAAAAACCTGGGCAGTACAACTGACTCAGGTTTGTGCTTTTAGACTAACAGATGGCTGGTTATGCGGAAATGTTTAGTCAAGATATCCCATTAAATCGGGCCCATCGATATTATTATCTGCAACCGGGCGATTTCCCATGACCGTGATGGTTTGGCTAATTTTTAAATCCGTGGTAGATACGGGACGATTCCCAGATGTGGCGAAGGTTTCCTTAATCTTCAGTCCACTGGAGATGACGGGACGAGTACCAGCAGAGGATAGGGTACTGTTCACTTGCAGATGACTCGCTTCAATGGGTCGATTCCCCGGAAGGGGCCCCACTTGGAGAGCATTACTAATTTTCAGATCGGTTGTCCCCACCGGACGGTTTCCGGGTAAAGGTGACAAACGAGTCGCTTGCTCGCTAATGGTAGCTGTTGCTTCTGGCTTAGAGCCAAGTTTCAGGGGTTGAGTCATCGGAGTTTTTTCCTTATCTTGAGATGTCACAGGTTTGGGAGTCTCAGCGGCACTAGATGAAGCCGGTTCGGGGGATTGGTCTGGAGTTGCACTGCTGCTGGTCGTTGTACCGTTATTGGTTTTATCGCTCATAACCCATTGCCTTTTTACCGCTCACAGAGGTTTGTCTATATAGGGGCAAATGATAGACGTAAGAAACTTTAAAAAAAGTTTAAACTCTTTCTAGTTTACGAAAGACTGTGCAAAAACACAAAAATCTGTAAATAAATGTAATCATAGATTAAGCTGGTTGTTTTGGTTTCTTAATCGGTATCATTAAATGGACGGATTTGAGCTAGATGCACCTTTTGAGCCAACGGGAGATCAACCCCAGGCGATCGCCCAATTAACCCAAACCCTAAACGGCCGACATCGCTATCAAACCCTTTTGGGAGCTACGGGAACGGGAAAAACCTATACCATTGCTCAGGCGATCGCTAAAGTCGGCAAACCGACGTTGGTTTTAGCCCATAACAAAACCCTAGCGGCCCAACTTTGCCATGAATTGCGTCAGTTTTTTCCCCACAATCGTGTGGAATATTTTATCAGTTATTACGATTATTATCAACCGGAAGCCTATCTTCCCTTAAGCGATACCTACATTGAAAAAAGCGCCGCCATCAATGAAGAAATTGACATGCTCCGCCATTCGGCAACCCGCTCTTTATTTGAGCATCGATATGTAATTGTTGTCGCTTCTATTAGCTGTATTTATGGTTTGGGAATGCCAACCGAATACCTCAAAGCAGCCATTCCCCTAGAAATTGGACAAGAAATCGATCAACGGCAACTGTTACGGGAACTCGCCACAATTCAATATACCCGCAATGATACCCAACTAAGTCGCGGAAATTTTCGGGTGAAAGGCGATATTTTAGAAATTGCCCCAGCCTATGAAGACCGAATAATTCGGGTTGAGTTTTTCGGCGATGAAATCGATCGCATCTACTATATCGATCCGACTACCGGAAATGCCTTGGAATCGTGCAATAGTCTGAGTATTTATCCCGCTCGTCACTTTGTCACCCCCAAGGAGCAAGTTGACATCGCTTGCGAACACATTAGGGTGGAATTAAAAGAGCGCGTTCAACACTTAGAAACCGCTGGGAAAGTAGTGGAAGCCCAACGCTTAGATCAGCGCACCCGTTATGATGTGGAGTTATTACAAGAAGTCGGCTATTGTAATGGAGTGGAAAACTATTCCCGCTATTTAGCCAATCGGCAACCAGGAGAACCCCCAGAGTGTTTAGTCGATTATTTCCCAGAAGATTGGCTCTTGGTGATTGACGAATCCCATGTCACCGTGCCCCAAATCAGAGCGATGTATAACGGCGATCGCGCGCGAAAAATGGTATTAATCGATCATGGTTTTCGTCTCCCTAGTGCCGCTGATAATCGCCCCCTGAAAGCGGAAGAGTTCTGGCAAAAAATCAATCAATGTGTCTTTGTTTCCGCCACTCCCGGAGATTGGGAATTAGACCTATCGGAAGACCGAATTATTGAGCAGATTATTCGCCCTACAGGAGTAATTGATCCAGAAGTTTTAGTTCGTCCCATAGAAGGACAAATTGATGATTTGCTTGGTGAAATTAAAGCACGAGTTAAGCGCAAAGAACGGGTGTTAGTGACTACGTTAACCAAACGGATGGCAGAGGATTTAACCACCTATTTACAAGAGCGCTCTATTGAGGTGCGCTATCTGCATTCCGAGATTCAAGCCATTGAGCGGATTGAAATTTTACAAGACTTACGGGAAGGGAAATTTGATGTTTTAATTGGGGTGAATTTATTGCGAGAAGGTTTGGATTTACCGGAAGTGTCCCTAGTCGCTATTTTGGATGCCGATAAAGAAGGCTTTCTACGGGCCTATCGTTCCCTGATTCAAACCATCGGTCGGGCGGCGCGTCACGTAAATGGACAAGCAATTTTATACGCCGATCGCCTGACAGACAGTATGGAAAAGGCGATCGCCGAAACCGAACGTCGTCGCGGCATTCAAATGGCCCACAATCGACTCCATGGCATTACCCCCAAACCGATCAAAAAATCTGCCGACAACAGCATCCTGGCGTTTCTAGACATCTCTCGTCGCCTCAATGCCCAGGGGGTAGACCCCGGTCAAGTTGCTCAAGATGCAGTCCCGTTAGAAGAGATTCCAGAACTGATTGTGCAATTGGAAACCGAGATGAAACACGCTGCCCAGAACTTAGAGTTTGAAAAAGCAGCTCAATTGCGCGATCGGATTAAATCCTTGCAAATTAACCATTAAAAAGCCATATCAAGTTGCGATCATTAGATAACGTCAGTTTTGGTTAAGGGCATTTTGCGGCTGATTTGATGAACGAATGGGAAGTACAGCCAAGAACAGAAATAAGGGTTTCAGCTTATCCAAAACTGACGATATTTACATAAACAGCGTGGGAAGGCATCCTGAGAGTTAGGCTAATTCAAAGCGGTCAGCATTCATGACCTTTGTCCAAGCTGCCACGAAGTCTTGCACGAACTTGGCTTTGTTGTCATCCTGGGCATAAACTTCGGTATAGGAACGAAGGATTGAGTTGGAGCCGAAGACCAGATCCACTCGTGTCGCTGTCCATTTCACCTGGTCAGTTTTGCGATCGCAGATTTCATACAGGTTCTGACCAACCGGTTTCCACAGGTAGTTCATGTCCGTTAGGTTCGCGAAAAAGTCGTTGGTTAATACGCCTTCGCGATCCGTGAACACACCGTGCTTAGTACCCCCATAGTTGGTTCCCAGTACGCGCAGACCGCCAACCAAGACTACCATCTCAGGAGCAGTTAAACCCAACAGTTGGGTGCGATCGAGCATCAACTCTTCGGCGCTAACGGCGTAGTCCTCCTTGAGCCAGTTACGGTAACCGTCATGGAGAGGTTCTAGCACCGCAAACGATTCGGTATCCGTCATCTCGTCAGTTGCGTCGCCACGACCTGGGGAGAAGGGAACCGTAACCTCAAAACTAGCCGCTTTAGCCGCCTGTTCGATACCCATGTTACCGGCGAGGACGATGACATCGGCAACACTGGCACCCGTATCGGCCGCGATGCGTTCCAGGACAGCCAGCACTTTAGCCAAACGCACCGGTTCATTGCCTTCCCAATCCTTCTGCGGGGCCAGACGAATCCTTGCTCCGTTAGCCCCCCCGCGCTTGTCCGATCCCCGAAAGGTTCGGGCGCTATCCCAGGCAGTAGAGACCATTTCGCTAATGCTCAGACCACTGGCGGCAATTCTGTCTTTGACTGTCTGAACATCGTAGTCAGTGTTTCCGGCAGGAATCGGATCTTGCCAGATTAAGTCGTCTTGCGGCACATCAGGGCCGATGTAACGAGTTTTTGGCCCCAGATCGCGGTGGGTCAGTTTGAACCATGCCCGTGCAAAGACTTCAGAGAAGTATTCGGGGTCGCGGTAAAACCGTTCAGAAATCTGCCGATATTCAGGGTCCATCTTCATGGCCATATCAGCATCAGTCATGACTAGGTTGCGGCGAATGGTGGGGTCTTCGACATCAACGGGTTTGTCTTCTTCCTTGGTGTTGATGGGTTCCCACTGCCACGCACCTGCCGGACTTTTCTTCAGTTCCCAATCATAATTGAGGAGCATCTGGAAATAGCCGTTATCCCACTGGGTAGGATAGGTCGTCCAGGCTCCTTCAATGCCACTGGTTACGGCGTTGCGACCCATACCACCATTGGTCTTGTTGACCCAACCCAAGCCTTGTTCTGCGATATCGGCGGCTTCGGGTTCTCCGCCAAGCGAGGCAGCATCACCGTTACCGTGGCATTTGCCTACCGTGTGCCCCCCAGCAGTAAGGGCGACAGTTTCCTCGTCGTTCATGGCCATGCGACCAAAGGTCACGCGCACATCATGGGCGGTTTTGAGAGGATCGGGATTGCCGTCTACGCCTTCAGGGTTGACATAGATCAGTCCCATCATCACGGCAGCCAGGGGATTTGCAAGATCGCGATCGCCGGAATAGCGACTCTGGGGATTGTTGCTGGGGGCGAGCCATTCCTTTTCTGCACCCCAGTAGATATCTTTTTCTGGATGCCAGATATCTTCGCGTCCAAAGGCAAAGCCGAAGGTTTTTAGCCCCATGGATTCATAGGCGATGGTGCCTGCGTAAGCAATTAGATCTGCCCAACTGAGCTGGTTACCATACTTCTTCTTGATGGGCCAAAGCAGACGACGTGCCTTGTCCAGGTTAGTGTTATCCGGCCAGGAGTTGAGGGGGGCAAATCGCTGATTACCGGTACCTGCACCACCGCGACCATCGGCAATACGATAGGTACCGGCTGCGTGCCAGGTCATGCGAATCATCAGCCCACCATAGTGTCCCCAGTCTGCTGGCCACCAGTCCTGGCTATCGGTCATCAGGGCATATAGATCTTGTTTGAGCGCAGCTACGTCAAGTTTCTTCACTTCTTCCCGATAGTTAAAGTCTGCCCCCATCGGATTGGTTTTGCGATCGTGCTGACTCAAAATATCGAGGTTGAGTGCCTTGGGCCACCATTCTACGTTGGCCACGCTAGTTGTTGTCATCCCCCCGTGTACTACCGGACATTTACCGCTGGTGGTTGTCACATTGTCATTCATTATTCTGTTTCCTTGTGTGGCTTACCATATGCATATTATCTTCAATTGGGTATTCATAATACCTCTGTTGTATAAGGCCCTATAATAACCTTATGTTGACTGTACCTCTATTTCGTGTTGTCGTTGATACGAATGTTGTGTTTGAGGGCTTAACCAAACAGGGTAGTGCTGCTGGCTTTGTCATTGATGCATGGTTAGCTGGCTTAATCCAGGTTCATGTCTCTAATGCACTTGCTTATGAGTATGAAGATGTTTTATCGCGTAAACTTTCAGCCGCGCGTTGGCAGGAATTACAACCTGTTTTAGGTACTCTGTTGAATTATTCTCAATTCACGAAAATTTATTATTCGTGGCGACCCACTTCACCAGACGCAGGAGATGATCTTGTAATTGATTGTGCAATGAATGCAAATGCAATGATTGCAACCTCCAATCTCCGTGACTTTAGGAATGCAAGAGAGTCTTTAGGTTTACAAGTTATAACGCCTGCACAATTAGTTGCCCAATTAGCACTTGAAGGAAGTTAATAATGAGCCAATTAACACTACAATTACCAGAAACACTCCACCAACAGTTAACTCACTTGGCGGAGAATGAAGGTGTTTCTTTAAATCAATATATAGTTTATGCACTAACGCGCCAAGTGACTATGGCGTACACAGTTCAAGCGCTACCTATTGAGGAAGTTGACCAACAACAGGAAGATTTTCATGCTTTACTCAAAAACTTAGGGCAAGCATCCTTAACCGAGGCTAAATCCATTTTGGATCGGCGAGAAGTGGTGGAGCCAGAAGCAGAATTAACTTCTGACATTATTGCTCATTTTCAGCAGCGTATTCGTGAGACTTCCAATGACACAACGGACTAAATATTACAGTGAATTAGTAGTTAATAATGTCCCCGCCTTGAAATTCGCGCAATTCTGTTTCTTGTTCGTAATGTTCCACCATTGCCTCAGCTTGTTTTGCTACAATCCGGCGGCGTTCTGCTAAGGGTAATTGCATAAAAACACGGCGATCGCTTAACGAGAGAGGTTCTGCTTCTTCTCTAACTGGGCTTTTTCTCGCTTCACTCTGGGGTGAAATTACAGAATATTCAACGATTTGAGGATTCTCCACTTGCTCTCGAGCATTCAAAATTTCTATCGTTACCAGATTGCCATGCTTATCATAATTGAGAATTGTATCGGGTTGTTCTCGATCACTTTTTTCTACGGCACTGTCTTGGAAAAATACTTTTAAAACATCTGCTTCTGGGTTATAGCTTATTTTCATAATTAAAAGTCTTATACTACGGACTAACTAAACATTTATACTTATTATAAATTCTATTGCCCTACTTTAGCTGTGTCACGGCACTACTGCCTGATCAAAAGGTTCCCAGCAGAGGTAGAACTTTCCTCTTCAATAATTCTATTAAAGCAGGTTCCATATATTCGTAGTCATCAGCAATATCCAAGCAGACTACTCGTTTATTCTTGAGCCATGGCTGAAATTTTTTTGAGAGTTTTTTGCGATGAGACTGCTCCATAACAAAAATCATATCGGCCCACTCGATCTCTTCAGTACCGAGAGAAATTTCAGCTCCTCGATCTATTCCGGCTGAATCGACCTCTAATCCTTCGTACTCGGCGAATATTGCTTCGGCTGTAGGGCTGCGTAGCTGATTTTTACTGCAAACAAAAAGTAATTTCACGATCGACACCGAGCAAGCTTATCTCGGTTGGATTAAACGATGTCTACTTTACCACAATAAAAAGCACAATCTGCGTTCTGGAGTGATATCAAGAGAGAAACATTTTTTCGCGATCTACAGTATCGCTTAACGAGAGAGGTTCTGCCTCTTCTCTAACTGGACTTTTTCTCGCTTCACTCTGGGGTGAAATTACAGAATATTCAACGATTTCAGGATTCGCTACTTGCTCTCGAGCATTCAAAATTTCTATCGTTACCAGATTGCCATGCTTATCATAATTTAGAATTCTATCGGGTTGTTCTCGATCGCTTTTTTCTACGGCACTGTCTTGGAAAAATACTTTCAAAACAGTTGAAAATGGCTGAAACGGGGAGGATAGGTTCTGGGGGGAAAATATACACCATCAAACCATTTGCCAGGTCATCTCCTGTCCTGCACGTAAAGGTACTAGCCCAGATTCGGTAAAGGGGACTTCATCGGGGATGCACCAGGTGGTCTTGGTTAAGGTAATCTGTTCGGTATTGCGCGGAAGTTGATAAAAATCTGGCCCGTAGAAACTGGCAAATGCTTCCAATTTATCGAGGGCATTAACACTCTCAAACGCTTCCGCGTACAATTCGAGGGCGTGGAGGGCGGAAAAACAACCAGCGCAGCCACAGGCGCTTTCTTTACTGGTGCGGGTATGGGGGGCGCTATCTGTACCGAGAAAAAACTTGGGATTGCCCGATATAGCGGCTTTTAGAAGAGCTTGGCGATGGATTTCTCGTTTCAAGATGGGTAGGCAATAAAAGTGGGGATTAATACCACCTTTGAAGATGCGATTGCGGTTAAATAAGAGATGTTGGGGAGTCAGGGTTGCGCCGATATTGTCCGCTTCTAGGACATATTCGACGGCATCTGAGGTGGTGATGTGTTCTAGGACGACGCGAAGTTGGGGAAATCGCTGTTTGAGGGGAATTAAATGTCGCTCGATAAAGACTTTTTCGCGATCGAATACATCCACGTCTGGATCGGTGACTTCTCCATGGAGCAAGAGGGGCAAGTCTACTTGTTGCATGGTCTCAAAGAGGCGATCGCACTTGCGAATATCTGTAACCCCGAATTCTGAATTAGTTGTTGCCCCAGAGGGGTAGTATTTCACCGCTTTCACAAACCCGGAGTCCTTCGCTTTAACGATCTCTTCCGGGCTGTTATTGTCCGTGAGATAGAGCGTCATCAATGGCTCAAACTGTTTGCCTGGGGGAATTGCCGCAAGGATGCGATCTCGATAGGCAGCAGCATCAGCGAGCGATCGCACGGGGGGCTTCAAATTAGGCATAATAATCGCGCGGGCAAACTGTCGCACGGTATGGGGCAAAACGGCTTTTAGCGCCTCACCATCCCGCAGATGGAGATGCCAATCATCAGGTCGAGTCAAGGTAAGCTGTTGCATCTTCCCATCATAAACTGGATTGGATCTCCATGGATTAGAGATCCCTAGTTCCAAAGTCGAAACTAGGAATCGAACTGGCTAGTAAATGGGGCCCTTTTCAATCGGTTTCTGTACGGTTTCAATCTGAGTCTCCCCTTTCGGGGCTGCTGCTGAACTTGATTTCAACTTAATCACAGCGTATTCTTCCCCAAGTCCTCGATACAGGCTGTAGCACATCACCAGCAGGACAATCGCAAAGGGCAACCCAGTAGTAATTGCAGCCGTCTGTAGGGCAGTCAAACCTCCTCCTAAAAGCAACACGGCTGCCACCACACCCTCCATTGCCGCCCAGAACACTCGCTGAGGCACAGGAGAATCTAATTTTCCACCCGATGTTAAGTTATCAACGACCAGGGAACCGGAATCAGAGGAAGTTACGAAAAACACAACCACCAAAATAATGCCGACAAAAGAGGTAATACCGGTTAAGGGCAGTTGCTGTAGCATCACAAATAGGGCTGTGGCGACTTCAGCATTCACAGCATCTGCAATAATGCCAGAACTATCCCCCAATTCCAGGTTTAGTGCAGTTCCCCCAAAAACTGACATCCAGAGGAAGGTGAGCAGCGATGGCAAAAGCAACACACCTAAGATAAATTCCCGGACTGTACGCCCTTTGGAAATACGGGCAATAAAAATCCCGACAAATGGAGACCAAGAAATCCACCATCCCCAATAGAAAACAGTCCAGCTATTTTGCCAACTCGTAGATTGGAAGGTTTCAGTCCAAAAGCTCAAGGTGGGTAAGGATGCCAGATAAAATCCTGTGGTTTGCACAAATGTACCCAGTAGGAAGATGGTTGGCCCAGCTAAGAGCACAAAGACCATCAGGATGGCAGCCAAAACCATGTTTAATTCACTCAACCGACGGACTCCAGCGTCGAGACCTGACACGACTGATGCGGTAGCCAATCCAGTGATGATAGCAATCAGAACAACTTGAACTGGAGCGTTAATGGGAAGATCGAATAAGAAATTGAACCCAGCATTCACCTGTTGTACCCCAAACCCCAGGGAGGTGGCCAAGCCAAATAGGGTTGCCGTGACAGCCAAGACATCAACCACGTTGCCCATCCAACCATAAATGCGATCGCCTAGGAGAGGATAGAATACAGAGCGGATGGTCAGGGGTAATCCACGGTTATAGGCAAAAAAGGCCAGTGCTAGGCCGACCAGAGCATAGATACCCCAAGCATGAAATCCCCAATGGAAAAAGGTAATATTTAGGGCTTGTTGCGCTGCATCGTTGGTTCCTGGTTCAATCGTTCCTAAAATCGTTGGTGGCGATTGGAAGTGGTAAATCGGTTCAGCTACACTCCAAAACATCAGTCCAATTCCCATACCAGCCGAGAGCAGCATGGCAAGCCAGGCAAAGGTGGAAAACTCAGGGCGAGCATCCTGTCCGCCAATGCGGATTGAGCCAAAGCGACTCAGGGCCAGCAGTATAGCCACACTCAGATAAATACTGACGGCTAAGATCAAAAACCAGCCCATTCCTTCAGCAATAAAGGTTTGAATTTGTCCAAATGCACTTTCAGCCGGTTCTCTGAACAGAACAGTTAACAGGACAAACAGTAGGATTAATATCCCGGAAGTTATAAAAACCTCTGGATGAAAGTCAAATCCTGGAAAGCGGGTAATGTTGGTATCTCCAGGTGTTCGGTGAGGGTTGGACGGATGAGATCGCCCGTTTGATGGATCATGCATAGAAATTTCAGTCAATCCTCCTTAAAGTAGTTGCATGTTGGCTACAATGTATCATCTTTACGGGATTTCTCTGAAATTAAACTCTGCTCACTCCTAATCTGGTTTTTTGCCGACCATGAAAATTGCTTTATTTTTGGCTGGTTGCCATTGGTAATCAAGGGTAAATCCGCTATCACTCAAGCTCTGGATTAAATTTTGAAATGTAAAAACTTTAACTAAAAGGAAAAAACCTGACCTTCTGCCAATGGGAGCAATTAACTTAAACCAGGGTATCCCATCCCCTAAACAGGCTGTACTGGTAACAAACAGTCCTCCAGGTTTGAGGCTTTCGTACACCTGAGCAATGGTCGCTTCCTTGTCTTCGAGGAGGTGTAAAATACTTAAACCCAACACCATATCCAGGGTTTGTGGGGGAATCTTTAATTCATCAATACTCGATCGCTCAAACGTGACATTAGTAATATTTTGATTGGCAGCTTTTTCTTGGGCGATCGCAATCATCTGAGCTGAAAAGTCAATAGCACGAATATGTTTAACGTAGGGCGCATGCAGCAAAGCCGTTGAACCTGTACCACAGCCAATTTCCAGCACTTCCATATCGGGCCGAAAATAGTCGCGGGTGACTTGCAGTTTCTTCTGGTAGGATGCTTCATCGGCGATCGGTTGTTGGGCATAACCCTGGGCGATTTTGTCCCAAAATTTGCTTGATTGTGCCATGCTAAATCTCTTCTGTATGGGATGATTTTACGCAACCGGAACGCCCAAAAAACCTTAAGACATTATGAATTTTCACAGGCACAATCAGCGATCGCCCTCTGGCGAGGTTTAGGCTGGTCAGTGTGGCTGGTGTTTGCTGGGATTATCGGACTACAATTTTTACCGTATACAGTGTGGCGATCGCAGTTTATCCTCCAGCCTGAAGATGCCCAAGCCTTGACGGACTGTTGGGAACAGAAGCCCTGCTCCTGGGGATTTTTGCAGTGTTGCTGTGGATTAAGAAATAGGGCGATCGCGCACCAGAACAGGAAAATCTAAAGTTATGCGCCTCGATGATAATTCAACAGGTTCTCAGGGACGACAATATCCGATTGCAGTTGAGAATCGGGGATGGGAACACCGGGCGTAAGTTTCAGGGGTAATTGTCCGGCCCAGATCGGTAGCTTATAGTCGGCAGCATCATCCTTTGGATCGCCACTGCGGACTTTGGCAGAGCCTTCTTCAATGGGGAAAGCCAATACGGTTGTTGCTTTCATTTCAGCCGGTGTCGGTTGGCGGGCTTGCTCCCATTGTCCGGGGACAATGTGTTCGGATAACACTTTGAGAGCGTGTAGCTTTTCCTGCTCATCGTCAACCAATGTGGCACGACCAAACAACACCACCGAGCGATAATTCATGGAATGGTGAAAGAGCGATCGCGCAATCACAATGCCGTCCAATATCGTCGCACTGACGCAAATCTCAATGCCCTGCTCTAAATTCTTGAGCATTCGACTGGCTACAGCTCCATGGATATAGAGGCGATCGCCATCTCGTCCATAGCTCATCGGAATGACAAAGGGTTGATCCTGGGCAATAAAACCAACGTGAATCACCAGTGCTTCATCCAAAATTTGCTCGATTGTGGCGCGATCGTAGCATCCCCGTTTGGGATTACGTTTCACGGCAGAGCGATCGGTCACTTGCAGCGGTTTTGTAGTGGACATAGGTAGATCTCCAGATTGATTGGATGCTGATGAGGATTAAGATAGAGCCTAAATTGGTCTCGAACAATAGCCAATTTATGGCTTTTAGATCAGTCCAATTTTTTGAGTTCAATCGATCTACTATGGATTTAGTTCTGTCCCTCGATCGCGCCTCTGTCATTCCCTTATATCAGCAGCTTGCGGAAGAATTACGCCGTGCCGTCTTGCAGCAACGTCTTCAACCCAACCAGAAATTACCTCCCTCTCGACAATTAGCTCAGTCCCTCAAGATCTCGCGAATCACCGTAACCCAGAGCTACGAGCAACTGGTCAGCGAGGGATACTTAGAGACCCGTCGAGGATCGGGCACATTTGTTTGCGCTCAACTCCCCGAAGCCTATTTACACGCCAACTCTGTGGAGCAGGGGGCATCTGAATCATCCGATCTCACGCGACTGTCTCGATTCGCCACAACTCTACTAGGGGGACGATCGCTCGAAGGCCCCGATCCTCAATACCGGATTAGCTTTCGCTATGGCAATCCGGCTGCGGATTTGTTTCCCATGGATCTGTGGCGGCGACTCTTAGCCCGCCATTGCCGCACCTCCTCAACCCTGATGGATTACAGTTCCGATCCAGCGGGATATATGCCCCTGAGACGGGCGATCGCCAATTACCTGGGGCGTTCCCGCGCGGTTCGATGCACTCCGGAACAAGTGATGATCGTCAACGGATCTCAACAAGCCCTCGATTTAATCGCCCGCCTCACCCTCGATCCAGGAGATTGGGTAGCAATGGAAGATCCGGGCTACTTGGGGGCCCGGTATTGCTTTACAGGACAAGGGGCGAACCTGCAACCGATTCCTGTAGATGCTGAAGGGTTGCAGGTCGATGTCCTCAAGGGCGATCGCCATCGGTTCAAATTTGTCTATGTCACTCCGTCCCATCAATTTCCTACTGGGGCAACTCTCTCGCTTTCTCGACGACTGGCTCTACTGCAATGGGCGCAACAAACCGAAACCCTCATCCTCGAAGATGACTATGATGGTGAATATCGTTATGGTGATCGCCCCATCCCTGCCTTACAAGGACTCGATTGCCACAACACCGTCATGTATGTGGGGACTTTTTCCAAAATTCTCTTTCCCTCGTTACGCCTGGGTTATCTGGTCGTGCCAACCCCTTGGATACCCCTGGTAAGTCGGGCGAAATGGTTATGCGATCGCCATTGTTCGATGCTAGACCAATATGCCCTCACCGATTTCTTTACCGAAGGTCACTTTGAACGACACATCAGACGAATGCGACATCTTTACGATCAGCGTCGCCAAGTATTGGTACAAGCGTTGAACAAGACTTTTGGAAGCAGAGTAACGATTTTGGGAGAGAATGCGGGGATTCATTTAATGGCGAAATTAGAAACCGATTGGCCTGACGATCGCATCATTCAACGGGCAGCAAGTGTCGATATCGGCTTGATCAGCGCCCAAGGTTATTATTTAGCTGCTCCTAACTCAGGAGAGTTTATTTTTGGTTACTCTCAGCTTAATGAAACTCAGATCGAAGAGGGGATTCGGGCGATCGGTCAAGTTCTATAGCCGTCAAGACATTACAGCACTTTTCTCTTCTATGAGATCCATGAATGACTGTTTTTAACGATCGCTAAAATAGCGAAAAGCTCCATCAAGTCTGTTGTTTACTCCCCCTATCCACCCATAACGGCACTTTGCATTCTATCCTTAATACGGATGTTGAACCCAGTCTTGAGTCTGATTAAACGGTAACTCTTCATTAATCGCATCAATTTGTAATTGCTCGGCTTCATTGATTTGATCGATGTGGGTTTTCATGATTTGCATTAATCGTTGATTGTAAAATCGATGCAGGCTATGGTGAGGAGTTGCGGGGAAGCCGCGCCGCTTCTTGTGTCGTCCTCCAGCACCGGGATCGAAGCGTTGAATGCCGTTGGCGATCGCCCATTCAATGGGTGTATAATAACAAGCATTAAAGTGCAGACAATCCAATTCTTCAAAACTGCCCCAATAGCGTCCATAAAGTTGATCGGCTTTAGTGACACAAAAAGACATCCCCACCGGTTTGCGATCGTTCCCCTCTCGATAAGCAGCACTTAATACCAGGCGATGGCGATAACGATCGTAAAGGCGCTCAAAAAAAGTCTTGGTTAAATATTTGCTCCCCCACCAGCCAAATTGATCGCAGTGATGGCTATAAAAATGGTACATATCCGAGAGCAGATTATGGGTAATCTCTTCTCCATTGTGGACTTTCATGGTTAATTGGGCTTTTTGAATGGCTTTACGCTCGCGTTTAATGTTGCGCCGTTGATTGGCATTAAACATGCCCAAATAATCATCAAACGTCTGGAAGCCTTGATTATGCCAAATACTGCTATGGTGCAACCAGCCAGAAAAGCCATATTTTTGAATCATCGGTTTCCACTTAGGATCGACATAGAGGAAATTACAGCCGGAAATATCGTGGCGATCGCAAAATTGATCAATGGCAGCGACCATAATCTCCGTTAAGCTCTCCTCATCCTCGGTAGGATCGACCAAAAACCGATAGCCCAATGCGGGTGTAAACGGACTCATCCCCAACAACTTCGGATAATATTCAATTCCCAGACGATAAGCGAGATCTGCCCATTGGTGATCGAAGACGAACTCACCATAGCTGTGACCTTTAACATATAATGGAGCCGCAGCGACCAGAGTGCGATCGTGCCACACGGTTAAATGACAAGGTTGCCAACCCGCTTGCGCCGTAGCACTCCCCGACGCTTCCATATTATGCAACCATTCCCACTCTAAAAACGGTGTTTTCAACGGTTGCGCCAAAACATCCCATTCCTGTTGAGGCACTTCAGAAATTTGTGAAATCCAGCGAATTGAATATTGACGCATGAGACAACTCAATCATTAATCATTAATAGTTAAACAATTAAACAATTAGGGTAATCGACTATCCGCCCCATCCTCTCCTATTACCCATTACCTATTACCTAATTTAATTGATAGTGTAAAAACACCTCTTGTCCTACAGGGTGAGCCGAGAGGAGAGTTAGGGATTTGGGTACACTTAAGCCTAACCCATCTACCGGAGTAGGGGCGGTTGCGCCACCTAAAAGGACTGGGCATACGGTTAACCATAATTCATCAATCCAATCTCCCGCGAGTAAACTTGCTACTAGCGCTCCTCCTCCGAGGATAGCCAAGCGCTTGAGTTGCAATTGGGCGAACTGGACAAAAATCCCATTCCAATAAAAGCCCCCTTCATGGGTAGGAGCGGTGAGAATGCGGTCAAATTGTGGCGCTAATTCGGGTTGATTTTGCCAGGGAATGGCTCCCTCTGGGGTGGTGAGTAGCCATCGGGGAACGGATTGTTGAAAAAAGCGATAGGAAGCATCAAGATTGCCAGTTTGAGACACTACAATTTGTACGGGTTGGGGCGGCTCTTGCTGTTGCTGGCGTTGCTGTAGAAGTTGGGGATCAGAAATACTTAAAGTTGTGCCATAGGCACGTAGGGTTCCTGCACCGAACAAGACAGCATCCACTTTGGCAATTTGTTGTTCGAGATGGGCTTTATCCGCCGTAGAACCAAATCGGGCAGCAGAACGGTCTATGTCGGAGATTTTGCCATCGGCACTCATGGCAAGAATAGCTGTAATGTGGGGGCGATCGACCGCAAAACCCGTCATAGTATAGTCATAGTATAGGAGTAAGAGCTTTCAGAAAGTATACAATATGTTGCTTAATGTTGCTCTACAGAAAAATTTTCTTGCCTCCAAGGGAAGATGCTTGATAGGCTAGGAATGGGAAAGTTAAATTCAGAGATTAAGCTTCTTATCCCTCAATTCCCATATCAGAAGCAGGGTGCAAATGATCGCGAGTAATCCTTAACCTCAAAATTGTGATGAAGAACACAGTTAGGTCTATGGTGAAATCATAGCCTAAATAACAAAAATCTTTAGAATATACAGTGAGTGCTATATTAATCGTATTTTAGGATGACCTCGTAAATTAATGTTCTAACTTTCAACCATCTACCAAAACCCAACTCAGATTATGGCAACTCCAGCTTCCCAAGATATAAAATATGAGAATATTGATGCCCTCTCAGCTTATCAACAAAATCCTTCGCTAGAATTGCGGAATAAAATTGTCAAATCGAATATTGGTTTAGTTAGGAAAGAAGCCCATCACTGGATGCACCAATGCAGTGAAGGATACGATGATTTACTTCAAGTTGGGTGTATTGGTCTCATTCGAGCTATAGAACGATTTGAACTGGGCAAAGGCCATGCTTTTAGTTCTTTCGCAATTCCTTACATTCGGGGTGAAATCCAACATTATTTGCGCGATCGCAGCAATACTGTCCGTATTCCTCGGCGCTGGTTAACGATACAGCGCCAAGCTGAAAGTACGATTCGGGATTTACAAATTAAACTCAACCGCTATCCCAAAGATCTAGAAATCGCTGAAGCTATGGGCTTATCGGTAGCAGAATGGCACGACGTGAAACTCGCCTCTAAAAATCGCTCACTACTCAGTCTAGATGCCCCCGTCACAGATGAAGGCGAACAAGCCACCAGTTTAGGGGAACTGGTTCCTGACCATCGCTATCGCAGTTTCCAGTTAGCCATGGAAGACCAAATCCGTCTCCAACAAGCCCTAGTCAACTTGGAAGATCGTACCCGCAAAGTCTTGGAATTTGTCTTTCTCTACGACCTCACCCAAAAAGAAACGGCTGAACGCATGGGCATTAGCGCCGTTACTGTCTCTCGCCAGGTCAAAAAAGGTCTAGAGCGGTTGAAAAAAGTGATGATGACAGAGATCTGAGTCTGTTGCCCCGATCGCCCAGTCTCTTGATGGGGAGATGGGGAGATAGGGGGATCGGGAGACGCGGAGAAATTCCTTCTTGCCTATTCCCTAATTCCCTAGATCTTGGTCATTAACCAAAAATCAGCCTAAAATAGCAGTACCATTAACCCAGTTGCTCAATCGTCAGCTAATCGTGCTAATCGTGGGGGGTTTCCATGCGTCCATCATTCTTAGTCCTATTCCTTAGTGTCTTAACCCTAGGCTTATCCAGTTGTGGTTTAATTGGAGGTGGTGGAGACGAACCTGCCGCAGAAGCCCCCCCACCAGAACCCGTAGCGGCTGTACCCCAAACCACTCCCCCTGAAGGAACTGACACTGAAGGAACTGAAGGCGAAGCTCCGGCAGAAGTGTTTCCAGAAGAAGAGGAACCGGAAGCGCAAGAACCGCCCGCCCCACCTCCCCCCCAATCGACTCTAGAACAATCCACCAATGTTGAAGATCGAGTACAGTCTGTGAGCAATACAACAGGGCAAAAAGATCCCTTTAATCCTCCGGGCATTATTATTACCGGAGGCTCAGAAAATGGTGGAGCAGACAATGGCGGTCCAGCAGGGGGTATACCGCCCATTATCGTCGAAGCCTCCCCGCCGCCTACACCTCCTACACCTCCTAATAATGCTGGTGGAGGCTCAGATAATGAAGCAGTAGCACCAGCAATTCCTACAATTGCGCCTCTATCGATACCAGAGCTGCCGCAAGTGGAACCGCCTCCTAATTTAGGCATAGATCCGAGGTTTCAACCGGTAGTGCCTCAAGTGCCCTTTAATCCGGGGCCTCCGCCTCCGAATACGGCTAGGGCGGTGGAAGTGTCGGCGGTGGTACAAGTAGGACAAGTAGTGAAGGCCATTGTAAAATCCCCTGGCGAAGAAACCCGTTATGTAGGTGTAGGGGAGTATATCGGTGGCGGCTCGGTGTATGTGAAAAATATTGATGTCTATAGTCCTGCTGAACCGGTGGTCGTTTTAGAAGAGTATGGGCAAGAAGTAACCCGTGCAGTTGGGGCTGCTCCTTTACCCGAAATTGCCATGCCTGAACCACCGACTGCGGGCGGTGACACTGGCGATACGATCATTAAGGGGATTAAGATCAGTGGGTTGATGTTGAATGGCAGTTCTATTAGCGGACGAGTTATCAATACAACAGATAAACCCGTTCTGGTAAGAATGATAAGGATACGTCTGGAAGGGACAGACGGTACTTTAATCTCTGAAACATCTCTATCTGGCCCTAGTGCAAGTTTAAGGCCTGGTCAACAGGGGTTTATTGATGGAGGAGTTGTGAATACTCGTGGCTATCCACCAGAGCAAATTAGGGTAGAAATTCAAGATATAGAAGTAGAAGAAGCAGAATAAAACATAAAACCTATGCCAAAGTTCAGTTTCAAACATTATTTAAGTCTAACTTTCTTAGCAGTCTTAATCGCCCTTGGGGGCAAACCCTATGCTGCTAAATCTCAACCCGCTCCTCCTCCGAATCCTCCAGGAGGAGGAGGGCAATTAGGAACGGATGAAGAACTGGTTCCTAATTGTGTGCCGAATGTAGCGACAGGAAAAGTTAAATGTAGCTATTCTAATGGCGATCGCTATCAAGGTGACTTTCTCAACGGTAGGCCCCATGGTGTAGGCGTTTATATCTTTTTTGGCGGCAACCGCTATGAAGGGAATTTTCTCAATGGTCAACCCCATGGTCAAGGGGTTTTGATTCGAGCAGATGATACCCGGTTTGAAGGGATTTTTGAGAATGGAACCCTCACTGGTACTGCTAATCGACCGGGTACAATTGTATTTTCCACTGGTGAAGTTTACCAAGGTAGCTTAGAACTTTTCCCAGTCCCTGGAAATCCCACACGACAAACCAGCCGCCCCAATGGTCGAGGAGTCTTTATTTTCCCTGATAGTAGTCGTTATCAAGGGGAATTTTTCCAGGGGCAAATTTTAGGTCAAGGTATTCTGGTTCGCCCGGATGGAACCCGTTGTCAAGGTCGTTTTTTTAATCAAGAACTTGATGCTAGAGTGCAATGTGTCTTTCCCGATGGTACAAGATATGAAGGAGAATTAAGGGGCGGTATTCCCCATGGTCAAGGTGTCCTTATTTCTCCTAATGGTCAGCGAACCTCTGGACGCTTCCGCGATGGTGAGTTCGTGAATTAATCTTGAGATCATGAAAAATCGTTTCCCCAGAAGTATTGAATGTTAGCGTAGTATCAAAAAAAAGAGGATAGGGTACGGGATGCTATCCTCAAAAATAGAAACCATCAATCCAATAGTAATATTATTTCCCAAAAGTGTTGAATATTAGGATGAAATACCGTATTTTATTCTCAAGCTTTCGAGTTTCTTTACGAATATAGCGTTTCTCTCTTCTATGAGGTACAGCTTGAAACCTTAGAACCTAAGCCATACAAGCTATTCCCTATTCCCTATTCCCTAGCGCGAAGCGCTATATATTGACTTATTACGTTTGTGATACAGGTACATTACTTGGGACAACAGGATAGAGACTAAGTTTTAAATATTTTAGCGATCGCACTGTGCAAAAGTCACAGAAGCGGGGCATCGAGCTAAAAAAATCCTTCTCCAGAAAATAGAGAAGGATTAAGGTGAAGAAAAGGTTATTCTTCAAATGGTGACGTTATTTACGGATAGGAGTGCCGCACGGATAAGTAGAAACCGGAGCAGCAGCACTCATTTCTTTCGGTTGAGCCACTACAGGAGCCTTTTGTTGAGCTTGATACTCTGCCTTCAAATGGTCTAATAACTCCTGACGGCGATCGTATAGCCGTTTCAGGGGACGGGGTGTAGACTTTTTGCTCACATAAGAGCTAATCAAGGGTAGGGCGATCGTGCTATCGGTATAGCAAACAATACTATTGGGTAATTCGTTCGGGTCTACTTTCCCCCAACTCACCGCTTCTGAAGGAGTTGCTCCCGATAATCCTCCAGTATCGGGACGAGCATCGGTAATCTGGATAAAATAATCATGACCCCGTTCTTCTAAACCCAAAACCTCATGAATCTGGGGTTGAGTTTGCAACAGGAAGTTTTTCGGCGAACCGCCACCAATCATCAAAGCGGCACTTCTCCCCATCACATCGGGAATATCAGAATTCCGAGCGCCATAGACAATGGCGGCTGTTTCATTAACATCAATGGCTGGATCAAGCATGAGATCCGATCCCTCTAATACCAAAGCCGCCACATTCATACCAATGGAACTATCCCCAGGAGAAGAGGTATAGATGGGAACGCCACATTCATAGGCTGTGGAGAGTAAGCAAGGATTTTCAATGCCTAAATGCTGTTCAATTTCCCAGATATATCGCCCCAAATGATAGTGAAATTCAGCCGTTCCCATCCTTTTTGGGAATTCTGGCGCTTTCAAGGTTTGGCGGATAAAGGCATCGGTTTCTAACAGCACATCGTAGTCGAACACAATGTCATAAATGCGAATATGTCCCTCTTCTCGCAATTTCACATCATCTAAGAAGGGACTGCCTGCATACAGACTCATTCCCAAACCATAATGCAGATCGTGGTATAAATTAGCTCCCGTGCTAATCATCCAATCAATATAGCCTTGTTGCATCAGAGGTGCTAAGATGCCCACCCCAAATCCGGCTGGAGTCATGGCTCCCGAGAGACTTACACCGACGGTAACTCCCGGTTGCATGACTTTCTGGGTGAGCAAGTGGCAAATTTCCCGCAGTCGTGCTGAATTGTAGGCGGTAAAGTAGCCATCAATCAGATCGACTACGCTAATTTCTGTGGGCAAAGGAGCAGGTGCAATTTTGTTTTTGAGTAAGCGAGACATGATGAATTCTCCTATTTTCTAATCTGCTTGGTTGGGATACCGATTCTCTATCGTTCTTTGAGCCAGGCATCGAGAATTTCCAGGAAAAATAGACCCCAATTCTGGAGTTTTTTTATCCCTTCCAGTTTTTTGCAATCATGGTAAAATACCCTCAAAAACCATGCCTAGAAATCCATTTCTAGCTGGTTTTGGGTTGGTATCCCTGGATTTTTAGAGATCGTTAAAGCTTATTCGGGTTAGATTTCTGAGCAGCTAAACCACTGTCCATTTACCTTGGTTTTTTCTTTCCAAGGGATCGTGTTCAGGACTTACAGCACTTCTGCTATGAGGTACACCTTCAAAGGCTCCAAGCATGAATACTACAAGCTTTTGCCTAGGGCATTTATGTCCGCAAAGCGGAATACGCTGCATTTAGCTGATTGACCGGCCCAGTTTGCCAACTTCAGTTGAGGGTAGGGCAAACCTAACAGTTACAGACCGGTCAGATCGGACTAGGGGGTTCACAGCCATCCACCCAGGAGATTGTGGGGTCAGACTTACGTCTACGCTTGAGTTTCATTTCCAGATACCACAAGCCTTGCCAGGGGTATCCAGTCAGGGGAGGATAGTTCAATTTTCTTCTTAGCACCTATTAGAGACCACCTATTTCAACTATAGCAGAAGTTTAAGAAAACTGTATTTTTTTGAATTCAGCGATCTAGATTGCCATTAAAGGAATATCCTAGGGGTCTATTCAAGGCTTAAAGACGGTTACAGGTTCTTATGATTTTTACTAAGATTTGGTCAAAATCAGGTTAACAAAAGGCAAATATTTTTCAGGATCAATTTCATCCGAACAATTGAGAATAGCTGTTATTGTCCAGGACGAAGGGCGATCGCCTGCTGGGGGGCGAAAATTTTCCCCACGGCGATCGCGATCCGGGTCAGATCCTGGTCTAACAAGGGCGGCCAAATGAGACCGGACTGTTTATGTTGCACAAAAGCCTGGCGACTTTCCATCGCTAACCGATGCAGGGCGCATACCAAGTGCCGCTCTAATAACTGCTGCTCCTGGGATTGTTCCGCAATAATACTGAGTGCTAATAGTAAAGACGTAACTTGCCCCGGAACGGGTGGCTCTCCCGCTTGCAGGCGTAGCAAAAATGCATCAGGATTTTCGCCAGTGGGTAACCCTTGGGCGATCGCAAACTCACAAGCTGTCTTATAGTCCATCTAATACTCTCCCAAAAACGATAAATTTTGATATCAGCGCATTACAAATTCCAGTAATTTGCCACTTTCTATCCCTTAATGCCAAACTCGGAAAAGATTAAACCTGTGATTGTCATTAGCGAATGAACCCATCGTCTGCAACCATTCCCTTTGTGGATCTCTCGATCCAACACCAACCTCTGAAAACCCAGTTTGATGAAGCCATGTTAGCTGTTCTGCGGCAAGGCGACTTTATCTTGGGTCAAGCTGTCAAAGACTTTGAAGTCGCATTTGCTCAAAAATCGGGAGTTCAGTATGGTATTGGAGTCGCTTGTGGAACCGATGCGATCGCCCTTGGCTTAAAAGCCTGTGGCATTCAACCTGGAGACGAAATCATCTTACCAGCCAACACCTTCATCGCCACCCTCATCGGTGTTCTACACTCAGGAGCAACCCCCATTTTAGCCAACTGCGATCCAAACAGTGCCCTAATCGATCTACAAGCAGCCGAAAAGCTAGTTACTCCCAAAACCAAAGCCATTCTTCCCGTTCATCTCTATGGTCAAATGGTCTCACCCAGAGCCATCCTAGACTTTGCCCAAAACCATAATTTGTTTATCTTTGAAGATGCTGCCCAAGCACATTTGGCCCATCGAGAAGGGTATACAGCAGGTTCTGTCGGCAAAGCGGCTGCCTATAGCTTTTATCCAAGTAAAAATCTTGGCGCATTTGGAGATGGAGGCATGGTCTTAACCAACGATCCAGAGGTGGACAGCAACATGAAAACGCTAAGAAATTACGGCGCGCCGCGCAAATATTACCACACCGAACTGGGAACTAATAGCCGTTTAGATACCCTCCAGGCCGCTATTCTGAACGTGAAGTTACCTCACTTGCTCACCTGGAACCAACAGCGCAACCAAGCCGCACAAGAATACGATCGCCTCTTCGCTCCCTTGGCTGCATCCGGTATTGTCCCGATCTCCAACTTCAGTGGTACCGGCCATGTTTATCACCTCTATGTGATTCGCCTCTTAGAAAGCTGTCCCCTAAGCCGAGATACGCTACAAGAAAAACTCAAACTTGCTAACATTCAAACGGGTATCCACTATCCGGTTCCCTGCCATCTACAGCCAGCTTATGCCCATCTAGGTTATCATGCGGAAGACTTTCCTGAAGCAGAACAACTGTGTGAGTCGATCCTCTCCCTACCCATGTTTCCAGGGATTACTTTAGAGCAAATCGAGCGAGTTGTTGAGGCGATCGCCTTAGCAGTTAAGAACAACTAAATAAAACTCCCTATTCCCTAAAAAAACACTCCCTAAAAACACTATGACTCAACCATCTTCCTTTCCCAGTTCCATACCCAAATCTTGGCTCAATTATGCTCTCCTAGCCCTGTTCATCCTTCTTTATGCCCCCTTGCTCTTGCATTGGTATGATGGCTGGATCAATAAAAGTATCAGTATTGAACACGAATACTTTAGCCATGGGTTAATTGGCTTACCCTTTGCCGTCTATATTGCCTTCTGGGAAAAACGCCAGCAATGGACACAACTGCCTGACGACTTCCATCCCCTAGGCGGTTTTTTCCTCGGACTCGGTGGAGTTTTCTATATGACTGGACTCCCCGATATTGTTAATCTCTCCTTTCCTCTGATCCTCGTTGGGATTTGTTTATGGTTAAAGGGTATTCCAGGTCTGAAATTACAAGCTTTTCCCCTTATTTTAGTCGTTCTAGCCACTCCCACAGAAATTCCTTATTTAATCGAGCCTTATATTCTCCCCTTACAAAGTTTTATTTCTACCATGGCAGGATTTATCCTCTCTGGTATTGTGGGAATGGATGTTACCGTAAACGGGATTTATCTCTCCACCGGGGGAAGACTGGTAGAAGTTGCCCCCCACTGTGCGGGATTGAAAATGCTCTTTACCAGTCTTTATGTAGCGTTAATGCTTCTTTACTGGACGGGTGCGATCGCCTCTCGACGTAAAATTATCTCCTTATTGGCCGGGTCAATTGTTATTAGTGTAGTAGCCAATATTATCCGCAATAGCCTACTCACCTACTTTCATGGCACAGGCAATGACCCAGTATTCCATTGGTTACATGAAAGTTGGGGTGGAGATTTATATTCCGCAGGTATGTTAGGTTTGGTGGTGCTTCTGTTGAATTGGATCAATCGTGACGACTATTTAGAGTTAGAAGAGTCTGATGAAACCCTTGAATCCTTTAACTCCGATGAATGATCAGCCGCCCCCCCAAACGGAAAAACAGTCTTTGCTCCTATGGGTATTGCTCGGCTTTATGGTGATCATTTTGGCCGTAGGTACGATTCCGGGATACTTCAACGGATCGTGGCAATGGCAGGCTCCTCCCAAAGTAGTGGCCTTAAAACAGTTGCGACAAGTCCGCAAAAATGGGTTAACTCTCTCAGGTTGGGAAACCCTTGAGCAGAGGGAACTGGGTTTAGGAGGTCATAAATGGTCTTATCAACAACTTCAAGGAAATTGGGAAGAACCGGTCATTCTGTTGTTTTTAATTCAAAATTCAGACCTAGACCAACCCAGGGTGGAATGGGTGGATGTGAATGGGTTTGTGCAACAGGTTTTCAGAGACTGGAAAACTGATTCTTATCAAATGAAGACATGGGAAGTCAATACAGAGTCTGATCGAGGAGTGAGAGTGCGATCGCGGTTTTTTCGCGGCTGGAATCCCACACAAACTTATGCTCTGGTGCAATGGTACGCTTGGCCGAATGGGGGAGATCCAGCCCCAGTCAATTGGTTTATAGCCGATCGCCTAGCCCAAACCCAAGGCGATCGCGCTCCTTGGATGGCCGTTTGTCTAATGATTCCCATTGAAGCCCTAGGAGATATAGAAGAAGCAGAGAACATTACCCATTCCTTGGTACAAACGATCCAAACCACTCTAATGGAAACCGTCTTTAGTCAAGCCCCTGTACAATAAACTTCCTATGGCTCCCTCACGGCATTTTAACATTACCATTAGTTTGACATTAGGTGTGGGGTTGTTTTTGCCTTCTCAGGCCAACGGACAACTCCCTCCTATTGATGTGGATCAACCGGCTTCTGTCGATCAACTCCTCGAAGACGCACGAGAGAGATTGAGAAACCAAGGGGAAATTCTGGAACTCGATAATCAATTACTCACGGCTCCCCCTCCAGAATTTGATGTATATCGCCTAGGCTCTGGAGATTCGATTACAGTTAATGTGACCAATTTTCCCGATCTGAATTTTCAAGCTCTACTGGATTTAGAAGGGAATATTATTGTCCCCTTAATGGGACGATTGACCCTCAAAGGCTTAACTCTAGAAGAAGTCGAGGAGAAATTACGCTTTGGGTTAAATCAATTTGTGGTTGAACCTGATGTCTTGGTTACTCTAGGCAATCGTAGACCCGTTGAAGCGATTATTACCGGTGAAGTCTTGCGACCAGGAACCTATCCTCTACCTTCTGCCCCCCTTCCTTTAGTCGCTGATGCTCTGGTAGCGGCTGGAGGATCTACTCAGTCGGCTGACTTGCGTAACATTATTATTCGTCGAACTTTGCTAGATGGTTCAGTCCTAGAAGCTTCTGTAGATTTACTCACTCCCCTTAAATATGGGCAGCGAATCCAGGATCTGCGGCTTGAAGATGGGGATGTCATTATTGTGCCTAAAATTGATTTTAATGATATCGACTACGATCATCAGTTAGCGGCAGAATCCAATTTATCCCAACCCACGATTGCTATTGATGTTGTGCGCTATACAACCAATAATGTGGGGTCAATTACATTACCGAATGGCAGTACCTTTGCTGATGCGATTACGGCGATCGGGCCCAATTTTGAAGAAGCTAAATTGAGTAAAGTGGGGTTGATTCGCTTTGACCAAGAACAGGGACGAGTGGTAACCAAAGTTATTAATGCTCGGAGTGTCATATTAGGCGATGTTTCCCAAAATATTCGCTTGCTAGATAATGACATTATCGTAGTCAATCGCAACTTATTATCGAGACTGAGCGTAACTCTAACTCGAATTACCCGACCGTTTCAAGATGTCCTCACCTTTCTCCTCTTTTGGCGGCAATTCCGAGATAATGTCACTGATGTCTTTACCGTTGATACCAACCTGAATAATCCATCTCCCTCTCCTGCCCCTACTCCTACTCCCACACCAACACCTGGAACTACCCCCACACCAACACCGGGGACTACCCCTTCACCTACTCCAGCTCCATCGCCAGCACCTTCACCAGCACCAGCACCAGCGCCTGCCCCAGCCCCCTCTCCAAGCCAGTAAATCCCTTTTCTTCAAGCTAGCTTAGGTTAAAGTAGAAATGAGGGACTTGTATTTGTAAGTAGCCTGGATAGAACTATGACTTCACCGCTGATCAAAAAATATAAAATCGCCTTTGGAAAATATTGGTTAACTATTCCCATTGGGCTGATGATAGGGGCACTTGGGGGTGGAGGATTTGCGGTGCTTCAACCCCCACAAGGACTCCCCAGTTATCGATTTCAATCTGTCTTGCAAATTACTACTCCTCCCATAACGATTTCGGAAACCGGAACAGCTATCCAGGCCCAAAGTGAACAGCTTGAAGAAAATGCCCAAGAGTTACTCTTAACGAATGAGGTCTTACAAACAGTTGCCGAGCATCCCAAAATCCAGATTGACCCTAGGGATTTACGGAAAGGATCTTCAATTAGATATAACAGGAAAACCCCATCCTTTTTATATGTATATGTGACCTGGGATAATAGATCTCAGGGTAAACAAATCACTGAATTGTTAGTGCAGGAAGTAATTCAGCAAAGCCGTCGCCTTAATACCAGTCGCTTGCGAGCAATTATTGAAACCCTAAATGAGCGCTTACCAAAGGTAGTAGAAGAGCTACGCAAGGCGGAAAATGAGCTAGAAGTGTTTGTTCGGCAAACGGAGTTTGCTGAAATAAAACGGACTCAACTTCCGGGATCAATTACGCAAAATGAGCAGCAGCAGCGACAGTTAGAATTGCAAATTGAGACCGTGGCGACCCAAATGGCGAGTCTGCAACAGCAGTTGGGTTTAAATCCCGATCAAGCCTATGCTTCAGCCGCCTTAAGTGCCGATCCGATTATTGGCCGGTTGCGCACTCAGCTCTATGAGTTAGAGTCTCAAGAATTATTGCTCAGTCAAACCCTGCGCCCGGATAATCCACAGATGGTCGAGTTAAGGCGACAATTGGCATCAACGGAAAATTTGTTAACGGTGCGAGCGGCTGAGGTAGTTGGAGGGGACGGATTGGCTGCACCATTGAGAAGTGGTGAGCAAATTCGTAAGGATAGTAGCCTCGATCCGGCTAGGCAGGCGATCGCCCAAGAATTGGTGGGACTCAAAACCCAGAAAGAAACCTTAGAAAAAGAATTAGCGGTTGCCAAAACCATTGCCACAGAATTGATCCAGGAATATGCTGGGTTGCCCAACACGCAAGCAGAACGGGCGAGATTAGAACAACAGGTGATCTTGACCAAACAGTTTTATGACACGATTCAAGCCAAACTGATTGATGCTCAAACGGCTGAAGCGGAAACTGTGGGCAATTTAAATATTGCTCAACCTCCCAGACTAGGCGAAAAGATTACCCCTCCAGCCCCTTTACCCATTATGCTGCTCCTACCAGCAGGGGCAGTCGGGGGTATGATTTTGGGTGCAGGAGCCATCTTTGGCTTGGGTATGGTTTTAGCCAGCACTATGCAAACGCTGGAAGATATTCAAGCCTTTGTTACCGAGCGAGAAGTGCAAATTTTGGGGATTTTACCCTTTGTGGAAGAGTGGGATGGTTCTGGGGGAGAAGTTCCCATGATGCTCTCTCGCCATTCTCCCTATTTGGATAGTTATGAACGGTTCCGCTCTACCCTGCGGCAAGTGGAAGAAAAACCGAAAGTAGTGTTAGTCACCAGTTGCGATCGCCAGGAAGGAAAAAGTGTGACCGCCTACAATTTGGCGATCGCCTCCGCTAGAGCCGGAAAACGTACCCTCCTCATCGAAGCCGACTTACGCAACCCGTCCAATGCCGAAATCCTCAAAATTGTTCCCGATTCCAACTCCACCCTTGAACCTCTGCGCTACTATAGCCAAATTAGTGACTGTATTCGCCTGGTTCCCAATATTGAAAACCTCTACATGGTTCCCAGTTTTGGCCCCTATGAATATGCAGCCGCTGTGGTGGAATCAGCAGAAATGCGTCTTCTCCTCGAAGATGCCCGTAAACGGTTTGACTTTGTCGTCGTTGATGCTTCTGCCCTCAACCTCTGTAACGATCCTCTAATTCTAGAGCGCTATACCGATGGCATAATCCTCGTCACCCGTGCCGGTTATACCGTCAGTAACGATTTAGCCGACAAAATTGACCTCCTAGAAGATTCGGAAGACTACCGTTTATTGGGCGTTGTCATTAATGCAGAGGAAATGAATATTCAGCCCCTTCCTCCACCTCCAATCATCGAAACGCCTGACCTCAATAAAGAGGCTGACTCTGAACCGATCCTCAATGGTTATAAGGGAAGTTATCACTCTTATAGTAATGGTCATAACGGCCATAACGGTCGTAACGGTCATAATGGTAATGGCAAGACTCCCACATCACGACCTGGAGAAAAAAGCACAAAACCATAACCTCACCGAACCGGATGCAGGAACTCATTGGAGAAAGGATCAACAGGGGTTTGATATTCTATGAAGAATTTTCAGATACAATAACTGGGCAAACCCTTTCCTCCCATTTGATCCTGAAGGAGCGCTCTTCACCCATTTGAACCTTTGAACCCAATGACTCAGTTCAAAACTGCCTTTACGATTTTTTTAAGCCTCATTGTTGAAGCTTTTCCTTTTCTCTTACTGGGAGTCATCCTCTCTAGTGCGCTCCTGTTTTTTGTCGATGAGCGCAAACTGCTACAATTGATTCCCAAACAACCCTTACTCGGAGCGTTAGCAGGAAGTGCGATTGGCTTTCTGTTTCCGGTATGTGAATGTGGTAATGTACCCGTTGCTCGCCGATTCTTGCTTCAGGGCTTTCCCCCTTCAGTGGCAGTAGGCTTTTTGCTGGCTGCACCGACCATTAATCCGGTGGTGATTTGGTCAACTTGGACCGCCTTTCGAGACCAACCGGAGTTGGTCGTATTTCGGGTCATCTTTTCGTTGATCATTGCGACAGGAATTGCTTGGATCTTCAGTTCACAAGCTGATTTACGCCCTTTGTTGCAGCCGGGTATGGTGCGTTTAATGCCGGCTTGCGATCTTAAAGGCTCTGACTGGGATGAACAAAAAGATGAATCCTTGTCCCTCTTGGCATCGGGAACCTATATTATTGGCGAGCAAGGCAAACGGCTAAAGCTGGATGAGTCGAGTTGGGAAATGACCCAATTATCTCAGGATTTAGTCAAGCAGCCTTGGTCTTATCGCTGGCGCTTGTTTATGGATAATGCTCTACAGGAATTACGGGAGCTGGGGGGAGTATTAGTGATTGGCAGTGCGATCGCCGCTTTGATTCAAGTAGGAATGCCTCGCGATCTCATCCTAGCGGTAGGTACCGGACCTGTAACCTCAATTGTTGCCATGATGATTTTAGGGGCAGTGGTCTCGATTTGTTCTACTGTTGATGCCTTTTTTGCCCTCTCCTTTGCCTCCACATTTACCAGCGCTTCATTATTAGCTTTTCTGGTCTTTGGACCGATGATTGATATCAAAAGTGTAGGCTTGATGTTATCGATGTTCAAACCCAGGGCGATTATCTATTTATTGGTTTTAGCAGCCCAGTTAACTTTTGTGTTGACCTTTCTCTATCACATGGTTGATTAATTTTTAAGAATGATGAATCAATTCCGTTTGCCTCAGCGTTGGCTTCCCACCTTAGATGTGGTCACCACCGGATTATGGGGATTTTTATTAATCAAATTATGGGTCAGTGGAGAATTGAATTTACTGATTCACCCAGCCTACCATTGGCTGATCATTATTGCTGGAGTCTGTTTACTTGGACTCAGTGGAGTGAAGGGATGGCAACTGTGGAAGCATTACCAAAAAAGTTTGGTTGACCGTCCTCGAAATGCCGCCAATGTGAGAGAGCATGTGAGCTTATTACCCCAGAGCTTAAGCTGCTATCTGTTATTATTTACCGCCATTGTTGGTCTAACGGTTAGACCTCAAGCGTTTACTTCAGAAACGGCTTTGAAGCGGGGAGTTAATGATTTTATCCCGATTACTGAAATCACACCTCAGTCATTTACAAATGTGACTAAACCAGAGGATAGATCTTTGGTGGAATGGGTGAGAACATTGAATGTGTATCCTGAACCCGATGCCTATACAGGGCAAAATGTGCAGGTGAGTGGATTTGTGATTCACCCTCCAGATTTTCCGCCGGAATATGGATTAGTTTCTCGATTTATTATTACGTGTTGCGCCGCAGATGCTTATCCTATTGGTTTACCGGTCAAGTTTCCAGAATCTCGCGAAACCTATGCTCAAGATAGTTGGGTGGAAATTAAGGGAGCAATGGCGACTGAAGTTTTGAATGATAATCGCAAGTTGGTGATTGTCGCTCAGGAGGTGCAACCAATTCCAGAACCCAAAAATCCTTATAACTATTAATTAAAACATTGATGAAAGAATGAATATTCCCAACTATTTAATGGATTTTTACGTTGATAAAATCCAGCCAAAAGTCAAGGATTGGCAACCGCTCGATCGAGTTGTGGTCAGTGTAGTCAGTGTTCTTTTTGTCATCATGTTGCTTTTGATTATTACAGGCAGCAATGCGGCTCCTAGAGTGAGAGCTTTCACGTGGAATGATCAAGTCATTACAGCAAAAGACAAGGCATTTATCCTGCAATTTAGCCATCCGATGGATCGGGAAAGCGTAGAGAATAATCTTAAAATTGAACCTTCGTTATCGGGTAAAACGAGTTGGGCGGGTCGGCGGATGGCTTATACATTAAATAAACCTGCGCCCTATGGCACTCAATTCAAGATACAAATTGAAGGGGCAAAAGATCAATATTCTGATGTGAGAAAAGGGACCATAATTCAACCCTTTGTTGGTGAATTTAGAACTCGCGATCGCGTGTTTGTCTATATTGGCAATGAAAATGAAGAGTCTGGGCGCTTAATTCTGTATAACCTGACTCAGAATCATCTAGAGATTCTCACTCCTCCTAATCTAGTCGTGATGGACTTTAAGCCTTATCCCGATCGCCATCGCATCCTATTTTCCGCGCGAGATACTGAAGAAGCGGCTGATGAAATTATTGAGCAAAAACTCTACACAACTACTACAGGCTTAAAATCCGGGGAAAATGCGGGTATTGTGGATGAAGTTTTAAACAACGAAACCCATCAAAACCTGGCCTTTGATCTGTCTCCTGACGGTCAAACTATTGTGGTACAACGGGTGAATCGTGAAGATCCGAGCGACTTTGGACTATGGCTGATTCCAGAACAAGGAGACCCCTATCCCCTTGAAAATCAACCGGGAGGAGAGTTTTTAATTACTCCCGATTCCCAGGCGATTGCCCTGCTCCAAGGAGAAGGGGTTGCTCTCCTTCCCCTCTATCCGGATCAATCTGAATCGACGAACCAACCGTTAAATTTTCTGCCTAAATTTGGTCAAGTGCTCAGTTTTGCGCCAGATGGTTCAGCCGCTACAATGATCAAATTTAATCCCGATTATACGCGATCGCTCTATCTAATTACCAACCAAGGAACTGAAAAAGAACTGCTCAAAACCAATGGCTCAATTCGAGAATGCGAATTTGACCCTACCCAAACCACACTCTACTGTCTACTCTCCAAACTATTACCTGGAGAACTCTACCAAGAACTGCCCTATATTACTGCCATTAATCTAGAAACCACTGAGCAAATTCCCTTAATTGGTCTACCGAATCAACGGGACATCCAGATGAGTTTATCCCCTGATGGAGTGGCTCTTCTATTCGATCATAATCAAGCTGATATCCTAGAAGAATCACCTCCGCCTACCCCAGATAACTCACAGAACAATAACAGTAATCTTTGGATATTACCGATTATCGATGCTCAAAAACTAATGGAAGACCCCCAAATTAAGCCTGAAGTTCTGCCCTTAAAAGGCTTCTATCCCCAATGGTTACCTTAAGAAACTGATCCAATTGGGTTCTAATTTCCTCCTATGGTAAACCGGTTGAAAGTACACTAAGGGGGATTGGAGTAAAAGCTCCGGTCAATTCTAACCCGATTGTATTCCACTTCAGGGAACCCATCACCAGTTTTCATGGAAACACAAGAGCTACTCAATCGCTATCGACAAGGAGAACGGGATTTTGCCCATGTAGATCTCAGTGGAGCTAACCTCAGTGGTATGAATCTGCGTCAAATTGATTTGACTGGAGCAGATTTAACTGGAGCCAATTTAACTTGGATATCCCTTAACGAAGCTAATCTTACCGGTGCTTGTTTTCGACATGCTGACTTAAGTAATGCCGTTTTAACCAGTAGTCAGTTAAAGGGTTGTAATTGCAGTGGCGCTAATTTAACGAAGGCAGATTTACGGTTATCTCGAATGCAAGAGGCAGAACTCAATTGGGCAATCCTCACAGAAGCAGATTTAACGAGCGCAGATTTACAAAATTCCACCCTAGATCAAATTAATCTAGAGCGGGCAAAAATGACGAGTGTCAATTTAAGTAAAACTGAGTTAATGGAAGCGAATCTCCGTTATGCGAATTTAACGGGGGCGAATTTAACGGGGGCGAATTTACGGGAGAGTCACTTAGAGGAAGCGAATTTACGCAATGCCATTTTAGTTGAGGTGAATTTAACGGAGGCGAATTTACTCAACTGTTGTTTGCGATCGACTAATTTAACTGGGGCGGATTTACATCGAGTGATTCTGACGGGGGCAGATTTAAGTGATGCCATTTTGGATCAAGCAGATTTGAGTCGGGCAGATTTAGCGGGAGCTTATTTGCTGAAAACAAGTTTCAAGAATGCCCATTTATTGCGGACTAATTTAGAAGATGTTTATTTATTACAGGGTAATTTGAGTCATGCCAATTTACGCGGCTCTAATCTCAGAAGGGCGGATTTAAGTGGCTCTTATTTGAGTGATGCCAATTTGGGTGAAACTGATATGACGGATACGTTGTTACTAGAAACTCGATTAATCCGGACGATTTTAGATGGTGCAAATTTAAACGGTGCTTGTATTCAAAATTGGAAAATTGAGGGCGTTGATTTATCTAAGGTTGTTTGTCATTATTTGTGGAGACGGTTTAATTTTACGACCAAAAGTCCAGCTAGTCGCTATCCAGTCGATCGCAACTTTGAGCCGGGAGAACTGGGTCAAGAATATCAAGAAAGTAGCACCACGATTGAAGTATGGTTTAGTGAACCGCCCAATTGGGAGGTTTTGATCCTAACTTTGGCGGAGTTGCAACAGGAGAATTTGGAGTTGCACTTAACGATTGAGTCCTATGTCCCGATGGATCATCAGTATTTACTGCGATTATTGGCCAATCATGTAGTCAATGCCAAAATTATTTCTGAACAAATCCTAAATTTATATCCAGAAGTTAAAGAACGGTTTACGTTGTGTCGCCATCAATTGTTGGCGATGCTTAAGCATCCAAATTTACCGGTGTCTCGGCCAGTTGTGAATCAGAGTCCGCCCCCACCCCCTCCTCCTAAGCCGATGGCCGATCGCCAGCAGCAGTTGTATCAGGAAACCTCGAAGCAAATTAAGTCCATCCTGTTTTCACAAATGCCGGATCAGTTTGTGGATAATATCCAGCGGCTATTGAATTATTTGAAACAGGAAGGGATTGCCCTGGAGCAGCTCCAAAAAAAGGTGATTGTGTCAGCTATTGTGCAACGATCGCAGCAAGATGAAGCCTTTCGAGAGAGTTTGATTCAATGGGAAAAGAAGGCTTCTCCAGAAATGCGGGTTTCCATGATGGGGAAGTCGGTACGGGTGGCGATCGCGATTTTGTGGAAAAAGCAGAAACAAGACAATTCCTCCGAGTAGAAAGGCATCAAGGCGATCGCTCGATCGCCCCTCTATTCCCTGCCGATTGACGAGCCACCCCCTTGATCATTGATACTCAATCGCGGATAATTATTATAAAGCGGGCTAAAAAGCCTAATCAGAGACACAAAATCGATAGGGGGATTGAGTCATGGCAGCCAGTGATGACTTCAAAGCCGCGCTCAAAGCCGGAAAGATCAAAGATGCTCTACAAATCGCTCTGAGCGAAGCGATCGAACTCGATATTAAAACCTGGGTTGCCGATGGCGTTCACTATGAACGTACTGCTCAATCTCATCCCACTGACTCAACTACTCCAGAGCCTTCAACATCGGGTTATCGGATGCGTACTCGCATTAATATTGTTGAAGGCAAAATCGATACAGAAGTCGGGAGCCACTTTGTGGGTAATGGTCCTTATACCGAGCTAAAAGACTTTCACATGAGTCAAATAGACGAAAGCCGGGATATTCTGGAACAAAACTTAGATAATCTAGAGCAACTCTTTGCTATCTTGGCAGCAAGCATGAAGAAAATCTCTTCTGCTCAAGCCGCCCAACTCTCTAGCTCGAAATCATCTAACCTACTCAAGGGTCAGATGGATTCGTAAGAAGGGTATCAAACCTGTGCAAATTCAGATAGCATAGACAGAGGTTCAGGTTTGCTCAAGTGGGGTCGAGTATCGGCTTCCGGCATCGATTAACGAGGAACTATCATCATGGCAGCCACTGACGACTTTCGGGAAGCGATTAAAGCTGGGGAACTCCTTGAGGCTTTGAAAACCGCCTTAAGTGAATCAATAGAACTGGAAATCACTACGTGGATATCCTTAGCCGATCCTTATGGTGCCAACCCAGATGAGCAACCCGAAGCCCAGCCCGGTTATCGGATGCATAGCCGAATTAATATCGTTGATGGTGAAATCGATACAGAAGTCGGTAGCCATTTTGTTGGGAATGGGCCATTTACGGAATTACGAGAATTCCATATTAATCAGATTCGCTCCAGTCGGCAAATTATTAAACGCAATCTCAACAGTATTCAAAAACTCTTTGGCTTGTGGGCGGAGATGCAACAACAAGAGTTTGAGACGGTGGTTACTCATCTCGAAAGCGTAGCGGCTCAAGACACAGAGAGTAGTTCTTCCTCTTTAGAAGAAGTGGCAGAAGTGGAGTGGGAGGTAGCAGTCCCTCCAGTGGCAGAAACAGTAGAGGAAACCATCGAGGAAAAAGGCGATCGCCACCCAGAAACCTCCCCACCTCCATTAGAAGAACTAGAAGATGACTTTTTTGACTCCTTCGATACCCAGCCCACGGAAACCAAGCCCCAACCTCCCTCAGACCCCCTGGATGATATTTTTGGGGAAAATGAACCCGAATCGCCATCAGAGAGCCAAAAACAAACGGATCTCAGCCTAGAAACCATTGCTGCTGCTGCCGGATTTACAGCCGCCGCCGTTGCTATCACCTCATCCGCAGAAGCCTCTGAACCCGAAGAGCCACTCGCGCCAAAACCGCCCAATGAAGAGAGTAATCTTCTAGACATCGAATCTGAAGAACCTCTAGACGATGAAGAACAGGAGATCATGAGTGCCTTTGATGCCACCTACTCAGATTCTGTTGTATCAAATCTAGAAACAACTGAAGAAATCATTGATGCTGGGGCGATCGAAGAGCCTCCCTTAATTCCCATTGAAGACTCTCCCGAAATTGCCGAACTCGACACAGACTTATCCACTCCAACCCTAGATTCCGAAGAATCAGCAACCGATTCATCTTTCTCCAGTTTTGATACCGAAGAAGATGAAATTATGGCAGCCTTTGATTCTGACATAGATACTCAAGAATTAAGTACAGAAACTAACGACACAGTAGAAGAATCCGCTAATCTAACTCACTCAGAATTAGAAACTTTTCCAGTTATTGATGCAATACCATCAGAAATGGAAAGTTCCGATCTACCTATCTCGGAAATATCTGAAATCACTGAGTCCAACGATCAAGATTTCATCGGTATATTGGACGCAGATTCCGAAGGTACTGATTCTTCAAGCAATTTAGGACTAACCGGCCTGCAAGAATCCTCTGTTGAAAGTTTAGAACAACCCGAAGAAAGCTTATCGAATTTTGAATTTTCTGACGAAGATAATATTATGGCAGAATTTGATGCTCAATATGGAGCATCAATAGAAATCCCCACTGAATCTGCTGATGAAACCCCTTCTGAAGAATCCTTAGAAGAAGCGATTCTAGAAGAAATAGTTACTGAAAGCCAAGACCAAGAACAAGAGGAACCCTTTCCTACCTCAGAGGAATCATCCATAGGGAACGAAGAATTAGTGGAAACAGAAGAGATTTCAGAAACTCCTGCATTAGAGGAGTTTTTAGAAATGGAAGAACCTCCTTTGGCTAGTTTAGAAACGGAAGAACGGGTGGAAACGGAAGACAATCCATTTGCCAGTTCAGAGACAGAACAAACTTCAGAGGCTTCCCTATTGGAGGAATCTTTAGAAACGGAAGAACGGGTGGAAGTGGAAGAAGATCCATTTGCGAGTTCAGAAACAGAAGAATTGTGGGAAACAGAAGAGCTGTCAGAAACTCCCGTATTAGAAGAATCTTTAGAAATGGAAGAATTGGTGGCAACGGAAGACAATTCTTTTGCCAGTTCAGAGACAGAAGAATTGTGGGAAACAGAAGAACTGTCAGAAACTCCCGTATTAGAAGAATCCTTAGAAGAAGAACTGGTGGAAATGGAAGACGATCCATTCGCGAGTTCAGAGACAGAAGAACTGTGGGAGACAGAACAAACTTCAGAGACTTCCCTATTGGAGGAATCCTTAGAAACGGAAGAACGGGTGGAAGTGGAAGAAGATCCATTCGCGAGTTCAGAAACAGAAGAATTGTGGGAAACAGAAGAGCTGTCAGAAACTCCCGTATTAGATGAAGAATCTTTAGAAATGGAAGAATTGGTGGAAACAGAAGAAGATCCATTCGCGAGTTCAGAGACAGAAGAACTGTGGGAGACAGAAGAACTGTCAGAAACTCCCGTATTAGAAGAATCTTTAGAAGAAGAATTGGTGGAAGTGGAAGACGATCCATTTGCGAGTTCAGAAGAGGAGTTGTGGGAAGAAGAAACATCAGAGCCTTCTGCATTAGAGGAATCTTTAGAAGAAGAACTGGTGGAAATGGAAGACGATCCATTTGCGAGTTCAGAGACAGAAGAATTGTGGGAAACAGAAGAGCTGTCAGAAACTCCCGTATTAGAAGAATCTTTAGAAGAAGAATTAGTGGAAATGGAAGAAGAGCCGTTTGCTAGTTCAGAGGCAGAAGAATTGTGGGAAGAAGAAACATCAGAGCCTTCTGCATTAGAGGAATCTTTAGAAGAAGAACTGGTAGGAATGGAAGACGATCCATTTGCGAGTTCAGAAGAGGAGTTGTGGGAAGAAGAAAGATCAATGCCTCCGGCATTAGAGGAATCTTTAGAAACGGAAGGACTGGTGGAAATGGAAGAAGATCCCTTTCCTATGGCAGAAACAGAGGAATTATGGGAAGAAATTGAGGAATCTGAGTCTGCTACGTTCACGAGTTCTGAAGAGGATTCATCAACTGAAGATTTATGGCAAGAAGAAACAGAAACTGCTCCAGCTCAATGGGCTGAATCTTTGGAAGAGGGTTTAGGAGTAGGGGATGATCCATTTTCGAGTTCAGAAGAAGAGTTGCTATTAGATGAATCCCAAGAATCTTTATGGGAAAAAATCGAAGAAGCAGAGGGAGATCCGTTTTCGAGTGCGGATCAACAGCCTTTGGGAATTCCCGAAGCATCGGAGGAAGAAGAAGCAGAAATTTTAAGTGCGTTTGAAATGGATACGATGTCGGAGACGATTTGGAATGATATGAGTTCTTCTGAAGAAACTTCTGTAGAAACAGAAGCATTACTAGATGTGTTTGAGCCAGAGGAAGAAGAAGTACAAATTCCTTTAGATCTCCCCGACTTTTCTTCAGAGATGACTGAGGAGTATGGTGAAGCAGAAGAGACGGATGCTGATTTGTTAGATGTGTTTGGAGATACAGAGGAGCTAGATTTTCCACTAGGCGATCAGAGTAATGCGATCGCTGAAGATCGGGCAAGCGCTCAAGCTCTGAGCGATGCGAAGGCAATAGAGGAAATTGGAGCAGATATGGGCGATCTCTGGGAGGATTCGCCAGTGAGTCATACAGCACCGACAGTGGTGGAACCAGAGTTAGAAGGAATGATTGACGAATTTGCCCAAGAGGAGTTAGATTCCTTTGGTGAGTCAGTTCAAGATTCGATCTTGGATCACTCTGATGGATTAGAGGCGCTTTTATCTGAAGACTGGGAGAAGGAAGAGGAGATTACCCCTCCAGCTATCACAGAAGAACTGATGCTGGAGGAGGATGATGAGGTTGACCCCTTAGCTGATTTGTTTGCTGAGGAGGATGATGCTACTGATCCTTTTGCTGAGTCTCTAGACTTATCAGAGGGATCAACTCAACAAGAAGAGTCAGAACTCTTTGATGCTTTGGGAGACGATCCTTTTGCCGACTTAGAAGATCCTTTTGAGGAAAAGAAATCTTAGACTAAAGATTCTCTTTACTGCTCAGATCAAACCCAACCGAGTTAATCAACAACTTTATTCAATAGGAGTACAATGGTCATGCCTGATTCAACAGAAATAACACCTACCCAGAATGGGCAGTTGGGACAAGTGTCTAGTCTTCAACGCCGGTTTAGCGATTTTGTTGTCGGGTTAGGTGAAGTTCTCACCGATATGACTGCCCTAGAAGTCAATACGATGATAGTGTCACAAATTACGGGGAGCAAATTTGTGCCCCAGGAAGCCTATCGTTATATCTATGACATTCCAGAGAATGAAGGGGATGAACAGTATTTTTATCAGCGTCAAATTCCTCCAGCACTTTACCATCGCTATCATGGATTGCGTCGCAAATTGCTGATGGAGTATCGACAAGTCCTCAGTAATCCGACGAATGATTTATTTGATCCTCAAGAGCGACTGCCGAACCCAGATGATCCGAGTGATGAAGACAAACTACAGAATTTGCTCTCGAATGGTCGTTTTTTGCGAGGTTTGCGCAAACTGCAAGAACTGAAGTCAGCTTTAGATAGTCAAGATCTCAAGTCTGAATCAACAGATATTATCTATGCCCAAACAGTCATGCAACTTGATGGGGATATTATTAATCGATACCATGAGAAGTTACTCGATTTTGATCAGAAGGAATTGTTGATCCAAATCCATAATGAAGGGGTAAATTCTGGGGAACGGCAATGGCGCGGTTTGCTGGAGTTTATGGTCGAGATTGTGCAAAATATTCTGGAAAAAAGTACGGATGGACGGTTTAGATTACCGGCTGCCACGTTTGTTAATCCTAATCGGTAGATGAAACTCCAAAGGAGAGTGTGTTTAAGTTTATCCGAAATACGGTAGAGCAGGTTCGATCGCTGGTCAACCCGCCGCAAACTCCAGGAAGCTTGATTGCACCTTGTATTCGAGCGGAAGATGGGGAATTTGTGTTTTATCTGAATCCGTTGATGCTCCAACACATTGAGGGGGTGAGGTTGGGGGGCGATCGCCTGATCATCCCCCCTCGTCAATTGGCTCGCCTCTTGGTCGATCTTCGGGAGATGGTGGTTATTGATACGACATCTCAGGGAACCATTCAATCGGCCTTGACATTTAGAACCTTTTATGTAGGAAATAACACGAAAGAAGGCAAGTTTCTATTACGGACTGTGTTATCTCCAGATGGAGATCTGATCAACCAAGTCGGCCGAGAATTATTGGATAGACCAGAATGCTTGAGGGTGGTTCAAAGTCACAATTGGTTGATCAATGAACTGCTGAATTTCTTGCAATTGAGAACGACTCAATTGGTCGATCGCATTGCCTGGGCGATCGCCATGCTCACGATTTGGATGCCCAGTGCTATCTTGAGTATCAGAAACCTGCTCGTTGTTCTTCAAGATCCTGGGGTTCTCCAACAACTGCTGATCTCTGTGCTAATTTGGGTTGTTTTACCCGCAGTCATTGGGACATTGCTGGGTTTCCTTTTCCGGGAGTGGTTAATTCGGCGGATGATAAGTCTCCTTCCCCGGTTAAGTTCTTGGGCATTGCGAGAACTATTTACCTCGAAACCGACGTTAACCAAACGCATTGCTCAACAAATTTGGGGACAATTTGGGGTTTAGTGGGAATTAGGGAATGGGCAAGAGAGAAAAGGCAAAACTAGGTTTGACCTTTTCATGACCCAATTCTACTCCCCACCCTTAGAACGCAAGGTTTGCAGTAAGTTAACCATGTCGGTCTGCTTTTCCGCCGAAGCCCAAATCAGAGCGGTCCAACTATTCTTATCCTTAGCTTTTAAGTCAGCACCTTGTTCAACCAAGAGCGTCACAACTTCAGTGTGGCCTTTAGCAGCGGCAGCCATCAAAGGGGTGATACCCTCATTACTTGGAGTATTGGCATTAGCACCAGCAGTGAGTAATTGTTTTACCAGGTCTACATGACCCCCAGCACTCGCTTCCATTAACGGGGTCCATCCATCCTCATCTCCTTGATTGACATTGAGGTTGGCCTCAATTAACAGGTGTAAAATCCCCGTATCTCCCTGTTCAGCAGCAGTAATTAAAACAACGCTTCCTTGGTCATTTAATTCGGTTTGATCCCAGGTTTGAGTTAAAGTCTGTACTGTAGCGCGATCGCCGGCTTGGATCGCTTCAATTAATGAGGTTATGTCCATATCTGTGTCTGAATCTACGATCGATATTCTGATTCTCTCAAATGGGCCGGGAGAATTAACCACTTGGGTACGTCCGGTGGTCAAAGAAATTCGCCAGGCTCTAGGCGCGAACAACGAAAGGGTTCGCCTCTCTGTGGTGTTGTCCCCTTGTCCCCATGCCAGTGGTTCCGAAACCGAGATGGCAGCCTCTTTGCCAGAGGTGAATCGAGTTCAGGGGCCAGAAGATTTTATCCCCTTTTTATTGTGGGGGAAAACGGCCCAAAATTGGCAATGGAGCGATCGCGGTTTGGTGTTGTTTCTGGGAGGCGATCAATTTTTTACTCTCATGTTGGGCAAGCGGTTGGGCTATCGAACCCTGGTATACGCAGAATGGGAAGCCCGATGGCAGCCTTGGATTGACCGATTCGCGGTGATGAATCGCCAAATTTTAGACAAAGCACAACCCAATTTAGTCCATAAATTCACTGTAGTGGGGGATTTAATGGCAGACTCAGCCCAGTCGGTTTCGACATCCAAAAATCCGGTTGATGGGGAGTTGATTGCGGTATTACCGGGGTCAAAACCGGATAAATTACGGCCGGGATTACCGTTCTCATTGGCGATCGCCCAATTGATCCATCAACAGCGCCCTCAAACCCAATTTATCATTCCCGTTGCCCCAACCCTCGATATCGAAACTTTAGCCCTGTTTGGCGATCCTCAATTCAATCAGACCCTGCACTATTGGCCCACAGGAGAAGCTGAGTTAATTGAAAACAGGTCTCAACCGCGCCTAAAAACCCCTAGCGGTTTAGAAATCGATTTGTGGACTTCCTTTCCCGCGTATGAAATGCTCACCCAATGTCAATTTTGTATAACGACAGTCGGGGCAAATACGGCAGAATTGGGGTCTTTGTGCCTACCAATGATTGTATTATTGCCCACCCAACAGCTCGATGCGATGCGGAGTTGGGATGGTATTTGGGGAATGTTAGCCCATTTACCGGCTGTGGGTTCGAGTATTGCTAAGGTAATCAATAAAGTGATTCTGTTCTGGAAACAACGGCGAGGGGAATTATTTGCTTGGCCCAATATTTGGGCAAAAGAGATGATTGTTCCAGAATGGGTGGGACATTTAGAAGCCGAAGAAGTAGCCCAGCAAGTGATTGAGTATTTAGACCATCCCGAGCAATTACAGAAAATGCGCGATCGCCTAGCAAGAGTGCGCGGAGAGACGGGAGCGGCTGCACAGTTGGCTCAGATGGTTGTTGAGGAAGTGGATATAGAGCGCTAGGGAAGAAGTCATAGGCAAACAGCAGGCGATCTTCCTTCGCCTGTTTCTAGACGATCGCTGCGATCGTGCTATACAGCGCTTTGCTTGCATTATGGAGTACAAGACCGAATTCCCACAGCCATATCCTACAATCCTATTCCCCATTTCCTAGCGCAAAGCGCTATATAGCCATAAAAATCCCACAGAACGCGCCGACACCCGCCAGGACGTATGAGAACATTGGCTAAATGAAGGCCGAATTCCAGCGCTTAGGACTCTCCTACGACTGGAGTCGGGAGCTTGTCACAGAATTAACCAACTTAAAATTTCGGATACGGTTAACTCTAGATCAATTCCTTCTAGAACAGGCAGTTGTGCGTCAGTGGTAAACACCTCAATGCGTTGGTTTTCTCCGATTGCCCAAATACTTTCTTCTGCGGGATTAATTAACCATCCCAAACTTGTGCCGGATTGGGAACCATACAATAATTTATCTAAGGCTTGAGAGCTACTTTGGTTAGGGGATAAAATTGCGATCGCCCAATCGGGGTGAAGTTCAAAACGATTGGCAATTTTTCCGGTATCAGTTCGGGGGATTCTTTCCCAGCGAAACACGGCAATGTCGGAAACCATGGAACGTCTCCCAAAGGTACAGCGCAATTCGGGAAAAGCTCTAGCAATTTTAGGCGATCTCGCAACTCGGTTAATGACTTCGCACAATTCACCTTGGAGGAGGCTATGTTCACCTTGGGGCATGTTTTTTTCTACAATATTTCCATTAATATATTCTAGAGCAGGTTTAGTTTCTGGACGCTCTAGAAATTCTTCTAAGGTTAGCGATGGAGCGAGCGTTTGAGTCATCTGGGGTTAGGGTAGGGATGTTTTTTTATTGTAGCAAGTTAGCGTATTTTCTAAGTCCCGTTAGATGCCGTCGAAGGTTTGAATTGAAGTAAATTCTTGAGGATCGGTACTATAATTGCCAGGTCTTGAAGAGAATAGAGACTTCATACCGCTAGCACTAGCAGCTTGTAATTCAGCAACCATATCAGAAATAAAGAGAATTTTTTGGGGAGCGAGTTCAATGGTTTTGGCAATCTTTTTATAACTTTGAGATTCCATTTTTGATCCCGTTCGAGTATCAAAATAGCCACTTAAAAAAGGCGTTAAGTTTCCAATTTCTGAATAACGAAATAGGAGTTTTTGTGCCTGTACGCTCCCCGACGAGAAAATATAGAGTTTTTTGCCAGCAGCCAACCAACGTTCAAAAGCGGGTTTTACATCTGGGAAAATCTGCGCTCTAAGGGTTCCATTTCTATATCCCTGCTCCCAGATTTTACCCTGAAGAGACTTGAGAGCAGTAGACTTACGATCTGTAGCAATCAGGTAATAAATGTAAGGAACGGCAGCAATAGCTTCGGTACCAGTCCACTCTAGTATAGTATCTCCTTTTGCGCGATCGCTTTCATATTCCTGACGTAGCAGATTGAGGTCACCTTGCACTTCCGGTTCGCCACCGCGTTCTTTGAGAAAAACTTCTGCGTTATCTCTTGCAAAGGGAAATAAAACCTCAAAAACAAAATTCACAGGTGTTATTGTTCCCTCAATATCTAACAGCAACACCCTAACATTATCTCTAGCATTTTGTACCATATAGCATTTCCAAATGATTCCTTGAAACAACAGCGATCGGCTTCGTGAATATTACTAGCTGCAATTTTATTCCTATTGCTAAATTAAATCCCCAAGACAAGTTTGCGGTAAGTCACCTCGAACAAAAATTCTAAAATTTCCAGATGTCGTCGAGCGTGAAACAGAGTTTTTCCCCAAGTATACACCCCGTGGCCGGCTAAGAGAAATCCATAAGTACGAGGAAAGGAGGTTCCCTTCTTTCCATAGTGAGCATTAAGCTGGAGGTGAGAACCAACTATTTGGCTTAGTTGTTCCATATCTTGAGAGTTTGGCCAGATGGGGATACTAACAGTCGTTTCATGAGTAAGAATCCCCTCTAAACCCTTGAGCATTTCGTAACCCGTTAAGATTAGTTTCCCTTCAGACAAAAAGTGTTGTGACAAGATAGTATTAAAGACTGAATGGGCATGTATAACGGCTCCCGTTCCTGTTTCTCGGACAATTGTGAGGTGAAGTAAAGTCTCGGCTGAAGGTTTTCCCGTCCCTTTGACAACGACTCCAGCCTCGTTGATTTCCACTAAATTCTGCGATCGCACTAAGCCCTTGTCTATTCCGCTAGAAGTCATCAGCAACGTTAGAGGATCTCTCTGGAGGACTGCACTGAAGTTCCCTGCTGTACCGGTAGACCAACCCTTGCTATGAATATCTTTAATTACCCAGAGTAGGGCTTCGTGTAAATTGGGTGAATTTAGCATTAAGATTTTCCTCAGCTATTCTATAGCATTATTATACTTTTTAGACTTCAGTATGTGGGTAAATATTGACCTTTGAATTGAGATGTGATAAGATTATCAGGAAAATTTGTCAAAGACAGAAAAAAATGGATAACGACAATACATTAAGAGCTTCCCGTTGGTCTAACAAAGAACAATGGGGATGGTCTTATAACAAGTATGTAAACCTGGGAGATGCAGTAGATTTTTTAAAGGCGATTTTGCTTTGTACTAAAGGAGATGGTGTAATTAGCCCAGAAGAGCGGGAATGGGTACTGGGCTTTGCTGCTTCTCGAGAAATGCCCGCTTCAGTCATTGAAGAAGTGGAATCCTATACTGGTGATGAAGATATTACTGATGTTCTGGAACGCAGCCCAATCGTAGAGAATGGGAAAAAAGGCACGATTTATTGGGCAATAAAAGCTTGTAGTGCAGATAAAGAATATCCGGAATCGGAAAAACAAGCCATTCGGAAAATGGCAGGGTTGATGGGTGTTTCGGAGGAGGTTGTAAAGGAAATTGAGGCAGTAGTAATTGAAGATCATAATCTGAGGGATAAACGAAACTCTCTGGTGTATGGGAACAAGATATTTTGGGAGGATAACTAATACTTACTACATTGGGTGAATCTCAAGAAAGTAGCGGGTAAGGTGGGCAGGTAAAGAGCGATTATTTTGAAGAAAATCACTCTCTCCTCCTGCCCACCCTAATATGCCTAGACCAGCACTAACTGCTATATAGCCAGAAAAATCCCAGAGAACGGGCCGACACCTGCCAGATTGTGTCAAAATAGTCAAGTAGAATGAATGACCCCGCAGGAGTTGAACTCGTGGAATCTCGCTATAATCCAGTCAAAATTGAGGAAAAATGGCAACAAACTTGGGCGGAACAAGGAGTAGACACTACACTAACCGACCCAGAGAAACCCAAGTTCTACGCCCTTTCCATGTTTCCCTACCCTTCAGGAAACCTGCACATGGGTCACGTCAGAAATTACACGATAACGGATGTCATTGCCAGGGTCTATCGGATGCGCGGCTATCGGGTGCTGCACCCCATGGGATGGGATGCGTTTGGTTTGCCCGCAGAAAATGCGGCGATCGCCAGGGGCATTCATCCGGCAAAATGGACGTATGAGAACATTGGCCAGATGAAGGCCGAACTCCGGCGCTTAGGACTCTCCTACGACTGGAGTCGGGAAGTCGCCACCTGTTCCCCCGACTATTATCGGTGGACGCAATGGATTTTCTTGCAATTCTTACAAGCCGGTTTAGCCTACCAGAAAGAAGCCGCCGTGAATTGGGACCCGGTAGATCAAACCGTACTCGCTAACGAACAGGTAGACAGTGAGGGCTATTCCTGGCGCTCTGGAGCCAAAGTGGAGCGCAAACTGTTAAAACAATGGTTCTTGAAAATTACCGACTACGCTGAAGAACTCTTGCAAGACTTGGATAAGCTCACCGGATGGCCGGAGCGCGTGAAACTCATGCAAGCCAACTGGATTGGGAAATCCGTGGGCGCGTATCTCGAATTTCCCATTGTCGGACTCGATGAGAAAATGGCCGTCTTTACCACCCGTCCCGATACGGTGTATGGAGTCACCTATGTGGTGTTAGCTCCGGAACATCCCTTAACCCCGAAAGTGACAACCCCAGACCGACAGCAAGCCGTGACTGAGTTTATCCAATCCCTTGAGGGAGAAAGCGACATTGACCGCACGGCCGAAGATAAGCCGAAACGGGGTATTCCCACCGGAGGACAGGCGATTAATCCGTTTACAGGCGAAGAGATTCCCATTTGGATTGCCGATTATGTGTTGTACGAGTATGGAACGGGCGCAGTGATGGGAGTTCCCGCCCATGATGTGCGCGATTTCCAGTTTGCCACGCAGCAGCAGTTACCGATTAAGGTGGTGATTTCCCCGACTCAAGGGGAAGCACCGGAGCGCTTGAGCGAAGCCTATACCGAACCCGGCTATATGGTCAATTCGGGTATGTTTAACGGCGCTCCTTCAACCCAAGGGAAGCAGGCAGTGATTGATTATGCCCAAAGTCAAAGATACGGAAAAGCACGGGTGCAGTATCGGTTGCGGGATTGGTTGATTTCTCGGCAACGGTATTGGGGCGTTCCCATTCCCGTTGTTCATTGTCCCAATTGTGGGACGGTTCCGGTTCCCGACGAGCAACTCCCAGTACGGTTGCCGGAGGATGTGGAGTTTACGGGGAAAGGGAAGTCCCCATTAGCACAGTTAGAAGATTGGGTGAATGTCGATTGTCCCACTTGCGGCACTCCGGCGAAACGGGAAACGGATACGATGGATACGTTTATTGATTCGTCGTGGTATTTCTTGCGCTATCCCGATGCTAAGAATGATAAGGCGGTATTTGATTCGGCGAAAACCAATGATTGGATGCCGGTGGATCAGTATGTGGGCGGGATTGAACATGCGATTCTACACTTATTGTATTCTCGATTTGTGACGAAGGTTTTGCGCGATCGCGGTTTAATCAATTTTGACGAACCCTTCCAACGGTTGCTCACTCAAGGTATGGTACAAGCTCTAACCTACAAGAATCCGAATACCGGTAAGTATGTTCGAGTCGAGCAAATTGAGGATATCAATCAACCAACCGATCCGAATACCGGTGATTCTCTAGTCACTTCCTATGAGAAAATGTCCAAATCCAAATATAACGGTATTGCTCCCTTAACCGTCTTGGGCAAATACGGCGCAGATACCGCACGGATGTTTATCCTCTTCAAAGCGCCCCCAGAAAAAGACCTCGAATGGGATGATGCCGATGTTGAAGGACAATTTCGCTTTCTCAATCGGGTTTGGCGGTTAGTCATGGAGTTTGCAGAATCTGCTTCTGAAGCAGAAGCTGCTAACACAAAAGACGAAAAAGATCTCCGTCGCGCCATTCATACCGCGATTAAAGAAATCACCGACGATTTAGAAGGGGATTATCAGTTTAATACCGCCGTTTCCGAGATGATGAAACTCAGTAACGCCCTCAATGATGCCTCTTGCAAATCCTCTCCCGTTTACGCTGAAGGCATTAAAACCTTATTGCTCCTCCTCGCACCTTTCGCTCCCCATTTAGCTGAAGAATTATGGCAAGCCTTGGGTTATCAAGAGTCCATTCACCGTCAATCTTGGCCCCTTGTTGATGAGAGCGCCTTAGTCGTCGATGAGATTACCCTCGTGATTCAAATCATGGGTAAAACACGGGGTACAATTGAAGTCTCCGCTACCGAAGATCGGGCACTTTTAGAACAATATGCCCGCGATTCCGAAGTTGCCCAACGCTATATTGAGGGTAAGGAAGTGAAGAAAGTGATTGTGGTTCCCAAGCGCAATTTGGTTAACTTTGTGGTGTCTGGTTAAAGGGAATATTCAGAGTAGGTTGGGTTGATGTTGGGTTTCACTGCGTTCAACTCAACCTACATTAACTGGATGTGGTATAATCTATCCCGAAGACTCAGCAATCCATACTATTCTTTAATAATACCTGAAATTGTGTTGTAAGCAAATTCTTGTTCTTCTTCATTGGAAACTAGAGGACATAGATAATCGTAGATATCTTGATGACCATTGATAGCAGCTAAACCCAAAGCACCTGTAAAAGGCGATTCTTCATTGATGATATTTACATTTGCTCCCGCTTCTACTATTAGTTTTACTAAATCAATATCTCCTTTTCTTGATGCTGCCATTAAAGGAGTTTCTCCCCATTCAAAGATTATATTTATATGAATTCCTAGGTCAATCAAAATGCTCACAATCTTTTCGCTGCCTCCCCAAATAGCATGGTTTAATACATAACTCAAGTCTCGTTTAGAAAAATTTGAACTCAAAGAGTTAACTAAGTGTTGAAATATATCAACCTCTCCTAAAATAGCAGCTACATCGAGAGACATAAAAATGTATTCATCTCTAATTTTTGGATTGGATATTGCCTGAAGTAAAATTCCAATTATTCTTTTATCTCTTAAATGAACAGCTTTTTGAACAGTATTAAGAAACCCGTCAAACTGATCATCATAAACCTCATAAGCCCATTTCTGCAAATTACACTCTTGTTCTATTATTGTTTGGATTCTTTGCAGATTCCGATTTTTGACAGCTTCATAAAGTTGGCTTTGTTCGGTTGTGAAGTTTTCCATATCTAATATATCCATATCTAATATAATGACTATAACCCTGGAGATAAAATAACGTTAGTTTTGGTTAAGCTAAAACCCTTATTCTCTCGTTGGCTACAATTCCCATTCCTTCATCAAATTAACTGCAACATGCCCTTAAGCAAAACTGACGTTAACATAATGCCGTTCATTGGTTATCAAAACCTCGCAATGGTTATCCAAGCTTTTAAATTAATTTATCAAGAGCATCATTTTATTCTATCTTCTGAGTTTACATTAAGCCATTAGTTCAAGCAAAGGTTTGAAATTCTTTTAAAAGAAGACATCGTTGATAATTCGGAAACCGCTATTTACGACAACCTAACCGCCCCCATTTTAAAGGAGGATAAAATGACGATCATAGCTCCAGAAATTGCCCATTTCAGCGTTGAAGAATACCATCAAATGATCGAAAGTGGCATATTCAAGGAACGCAGAGTAGAATTGATTAATGGACTAATCATAGAAATGTCTCCTCAAGGCACAGAACACACTTATTTTGCAGAAAATTTGGCGAAAAAACTGGAACAGCTAATTGCAGGACGAGCCTATGTTCGAGAAGCTAAACTCATTACTTTATCGACATCGGAACCCGAACCGGATATTGTGGTGGCAAAGTTGCCGCGATCGCAATATATCGACCATCACCCCTTTCCCCAGGATATCGAGCTAGTCGTTGAAGTATCCAAAGCAACTCGAAGTTACGATATGTCAGCGAAAAAAGCCCTCTATGCTCAAGAAAATATACCAGAATATTGGATTGTGGATATTAACTCTAGAACCGTAATGGTTTATCGCTTTCCTCAAGGTAATGACTATCGAGACAGGCAAGATTTTTCAGTAACAGAAGAAGTCTTTCCCTTGGCATTTCCCGATCTTTTAATTCCTGTATCTGATATTTTTGCTCTTTGATATTGCAAGGAGAAAAACAATGCCTTTTACTGGTTATAAAAACCTGGCAATGGTTATCCAATCTTTTGAGTTGATTTACCAAGAAAATGATTTCATTCTCCCCTCTGAATTTACCTTAAACGATTACTTCAAGCAACGGTTTGAAATGCTTTTAACAGAAGGCATCGTTGATAATTCAGAAGCTGCTATTTGCGAAAACCTTATCGCACCCATTTTAACTGAGGTTTGGTTCGCTTATAAAGAAAGCTGGTTACTGTGGAGTCATCAAAATTTAATCTACGATGAAGATTTATCAGGAGTACCAGATTATATTCTGGCGCATAAATCTCCTCTGGGCAAGATTATTTTTGAGAACCTTTTTTTTGTCGCCATAGAAGCCAAGAAAGATGATTTTACTGGCGGTTGGGGGCAATGTGGGGCGGAAATGGTGGCTTGCCAGAAAATTAATGGGATGCCGGGACAAACGATTTTTAGCATAGTCTCCAATGGCAAAGTGTGGGAGTTTGGGAAGTTGAACGATCGCGCATTCACCAAGAACCTCAAATCTTACACTATTTACGATTTAGAACGATTATTCAACGCCGTTAATTACGTTTTTGAGCAATGTCAATTACAAGTTAACCCGTAAGCAAAACACTTAATTATCATTGCGTCGAATCAAGTAACGGACTTCTTCAAGGAGAATATTAAAACGCTCGTCATTTTCCGCTTGACGTTGTTTCATTTCTGCTTGCTGTTTTTCCATTTCCGCTTGACGCTGTTCCATTTTAGCTTGACGTTCTTCCCTTTCAGCTTGACGTTCTTCCATCTGTTCCATATGGCGTTGATGTTGAGCCGCAACTTGTAAGAGTGCCTGTGAGGTAATTCTCAAGCCCTCTACACTATCTTTGACCTCGCTAATGCTTTCCCGTAGCTCACTGATACTTTCTCGCATACTTTCGCGCATTTCACTCACGCTCGAAGAGAGTTCGTCGAGCATTTCATCAGTCCATCGCACAACTGCCATTTTTTTTGTTCCTTTTTGTTTTAGGCTTGTTTCTATTCTAATACAGCTCTAATACAGTGCTTCGTGTATATGTTTCGGACTTCGTCCGAAACGTGCGGTAGAAGGGTAATGGGTAATCGGTAATGGGAAAACCATTTTTCACACAGGATTCACTTATCCCCCGTTGCTAAAGACAGTTTTCAAAGGCACTCCTAGCCACCCTTCAAAGTTTTTCAGTTGCAGGGATAAAGGATTAGGTAAAGGAGTCAGATAATAAGACGTAGGCTTAGGTTCGGCTAAGGTGACGGTTACAGTTTTGAGTTCATCTCCATGGAAGAGAGTTAGGGTCATCGAATCTCCAGGATTATAATCTTTTAAGCGATCGCTCAAGTCATCTGCACTGACTCGCAACCCGTCTAAGGCTAATAGCTCATCTCCCGGATCAATGCCGATAGTATAGGCAGGAGAATGGCTCTCGACATATTTAACCCGATTCCGTCCCTGTTCCGCTCTAACGGTGATTCCTATGTGGGGAATATCGGGGGATTTAATTTCAGCTTTGAGTTGTAAACCAAAGGGTTTCAGATAAGTGTTAAACGCCAGATCTTCGGTGGTATCGAGGGCTTTATAGAAGAAGTCTTCTAAGGACATATGGGCAACGGATTCAATGGTGGAGAGCAGTTGCTGCGGGGTATAACCGGTTTCCGTTTTGCCAAAATTGTCCCACATTTGTGCCATCACATCATCGAGCGATCGCCGGTTTTGATGATGAGCGCGAATCATTAAATCGAGAATCAAGGACACCAACTCGCCTTTGAGGTAATAGGACATTTGATTATTACGGCTATTGGCATCGGAGCGATAGAGCTTAATCCAAGCGTCAAAACTCGATTCATGTAGGGGTTGAATCCAACGACCGGGGGTATTTTGATAGCGGGTGATTTCCTTGCTCAATTCGTTCAAAAAATGTCGAGCGTCATAAATGCCTGCTCGCAAGGGAATTACCAGGTCATAATAGGAGGTTGCTCCTTCACAAAACCACAGAGATGAGGTATAATTTTCTTGGGTGTAGTCATAGGTTTCTAGTCCGCTGGGGCGCAACCGTTTGACATTCCAAAGGTGGAAAAACTCATGGGCAACCAGTTGCATGAATGAGGCGTATTTTTCCCGTTCGCGAAAACTAAAGCGGTCGAAAATCAAAGAGCAAGAATCTTTGTGTTCGAGTCCGCCTCGACTGCGAGCCAGGTGGAGGATAAAAAGATAGCGATCGTAGGGGAGTCCGCCAAAGAGTTCGGATTCAACTTCAATAATTTTTTCAATATCATTAATGGCACTTTCTGCGGGAAGATTTCCTTGGCCCCAAACGGCTAATTCATGGGTTTTGTTTAGGGTTTGGAAATAATAGATAGCATGGGTTCCAATTTCAAAGGGGCTATCGAGGAGGTGATCGAAGTTGTTGGCTTGAAAAATAGCACTCTCTCGCCCAACTTTCGGGAGGGCAGTACTAATCTTCCAAGTCGTATCCGGAACGAGGATTTTTACCTGAATGGGTTGTTGTTCCATGCCAAGTACCTGGAAAAACAGGCAAGTCCCATTAAAATAGGCATGGGAGCTATCTAAATGGCTGGTGCGAACGGTGAGTTCATTGGCATAGATGCGATAAAACACGAAAATATCTGAAGTATTTTCTGTCTTAATTTGCCAATGGCTTTTACTCTTTTTGTGATAAACCAAAGAACTTTGTTCTAAGTCATGAACTTGAAATTCTTGTAAATTCTTAGCATATTCTCGAACCAAGTATGAACCAGGACTCCAAACCGGAAATAGGAGGTCAAGGTGGTCAGCTTGCCAACCGGAAATACTGAGGGTAACGTCATAGAGGTGGTTGCTCGGCTGGGGCATAGCCACTTGATAGGCGATCGCCACTTGATGCTCATCAGAGCGCGTCGGTTGAGGGATAGAGGTTTGAGTCATAGTCGTTAAGAACAGATAAAGATAGACATCAGGAAATTGAATTAACCCATTCCGGCTAAATGTTTGAGTTGCTTTTTGTTAATTAAACACAATCGGTTTTCTTCAGTATGGATCGCAATCCATTTTTTTTCTTGCAACTTTTCCATAATTTTCTGAGTTTCTTGTAAGCCGATATCCGAGACATCCGCTAAATCTTGAAAGGCAACATTAAAAATGACTACTCCTCGTTGAGTGTCGAGTCCATACTCTTCGGCTAACCGAATCAGAGTATTGGCCAGTTTAACGGCAGGCGGTTGGTTTCGCAGTTGAAAGCGAACATTATTTTGCCGCAGACGGCGAACCATCAACTGCAACATGCGATGATGGAGCTGGGAATCATTAAACAGAGCTTGAATAAATCGCTGGGCTGATACGCTCATCAAGGTAACCGGACAAAGGGCAATAACATCAGTGGAGCGGGGAGATTCATCTAAAATCGCCATTTCTCCAAAAAAGTTACCCGGGCCGAGAACAGCGATCGTCATATCATTTTTATCCGACAGACGGCGGACTTTGACCCAACCCGATACAATAAAAAACACCGCATTTCCCCAAGCATCTTCCATTAACACCGCTCGTTGGGCAGGATATTCATGCTCTTGGGCAATAGACAATAGGCGATCGAGGGTCTCCGGGTTGGCGGTATTGAATAGGGGAAATCGTTCACTAAATTCTTCAGTAGTCAACATGAAAGGTGTTGGTGTTAAGCTTAACGGAAGGGGTTAGAGGTAGACCCAGGGGTGGGGAAGGACAGGATGGAGTTGACTGCTGATTGGCTAAATTGGGCTAGAGACAATCTGAGTAGCAGTCGTTCTATCCTAATTAATTCTATCGGTTGGTGGGCAGCACGAGGCGATGGAATCAAGTATGAGGGGTCGCCCAGATTATCTAAAAATGTGTAGGAATGTTGCAAAACTTCAAATTTGCGCTAGGATAATCCTTAAAGTCGCCGTCAAGGGCCGAGGACAACTCATTGAGTGGATCGAGCGGCACAAAAGCGGTGCATTTCCAACAGGTGAGAGACAACAGCAAAGCATTTTTGGCTTTACCAGCTTAGTCTCAACCGAAGCGATCCACTGAATGAAAAACTCCATGGGCAATAAGCCAACAATTGCGATCGCCCACTTGGGCTGTGAAAAAAACCGAATTGACACCGAACATATGCTCGGTTTGCTCGTTCAAGCAGGCTACGGCGTTGATTCAAACGAAGAGTTAGCCGATTATGTCATTGTTAACACCTGTAGTTTTATCCAAGAGTCTCGACAAGAATCGGTTCAAACCCTCGTCGAACTAGCAGAGGCTGATAAAAAAATTGTGATTACGGGCTGTATGGCCCAACACTATCAAGAAGATCTCCTCGATGCCCTACCGGAAGCGGTAGCAGTCGTCGGAACAGGGGACTATCATAAAATAGTGGAGGTGATGGAACAGGTGCAAGGCGGCGATCGCCCGATCGCAGTTTCCGCCAATCCAACCTACATCGCCGATGACCAAACCCCTCGCTATCGGACAACCACCGAAGGGGTTGCCTATCTGAGAATTGCCGAAGGATGTGATTATAAATGCGCGTTTTGCATCATTCCCCACTTGCGTGGAAAGCAGCGATCGCGCCCCATCGAATCCATCGTTGCTGAAGCCCAAAAATTAGCAGATGAAGGGGTTCAAGAACTCGTCTTGATTTCCCAAATTACCACCAACTATGGAGCCGACCTTTACGGGAAACCCCAACTGGCTCAACTGCTGAGGGCACTTGGACAGGTCGATGTTCCTTGGATTCGGATGCACTATACCTATCCGACTGGCTTTAGCCCAGAAGTAATTGCCGCTATCCGAGAAACCCCCAATATTCTGCCTTATCTCGATTTACCTCTGCAACACTCCCATCCAGATATTCTTCGGGCTATGAATCGCCCTTGGCAAGGTCAGGTCAACGACCAAATTATCGAAAACCTGAAACAAGCGATCCCTAACGGAGTCTTCCGAACCACCTTTATTGTTGGTTTTCCGGGTGAAACCCAAACCCACTTCGATCACTTGTGTGACTTTGTAGATCGTCATCAATTCGATCATGTTGGCGTATTTGCCTTTTCTCCCGAAGAAGAAGCCCCCGCTTCTGGCTTTGACAACCCGGTTCCGGAACCGGTCAAAGAAGAGCGCCGCAATCACCTAATGGAGCGACAACAACCCATTTCCCTGAGCCGAAATCAGGCTGAAATCGGTAAAACCGTCGATGTGCTGGTTGAAGGAAGTTTCCCAGACACCCAAAATTTAATCGGTCGCTGTGCCCGATTTGCTCCAGAAGTCGATGGTGTTGTGTACGTCAGACCCCAAGGAAATTCGGAACCCCTAGGAAAACTGATTTCCGTCAAGATTACAGATGCGGATGCTTATGACCTCTATGGCGATCAAGTTTAGAACCAGACCTCAACTGCGATCGATAACTGTCCCATGGCTGTGTAAATTACGCTGACATCGGACTTAAAATTTCCACTCATATTAAGGAGTATTAATGACTGTTTCATTTCAAGAACTCGGAATTTCTGACAATCGTGCCCAATACCTAGAAAGCATTGGGTTTGTTGAACCCACAGAAATTCAAACCAAAGCCATTCCCCATTTGCTTCAGAATCAAGATGTGGTTGGCCAAGCGCAAACGGGAACGGGTAAAACCGCGACCTTTGCTCTGCCGATTTTAGAGCGGCTCAATCTTGAACAGCGCAACCCCCAAGCTTTAATTCTGACCCCAACGCGGGAATTAGCTGAACAAGTCCGCAAAGCCATTCGCGATCTAACCGGAGATAAACGGATTCGGGTGACCGCTATTTATGGTGGGCAGTCCATTGAGCGCCAGATCCAACGGCTCAGAAGTGGAGTGCATATTGTAGTAGGAACCCCAGGACGGGTGATCGATCTGCTTGAGCGCAAGGAGTTAACCCTCCAAGACCTCTCTTGGGTGGTTTTGGATGAAGCCGATGAAATGTTGAATATGGGCTTTATTCAAGATGTGGAGAAAATCCTCTCCCAAGTGCCCACAGAGAGACAAACGGCCTGTTTCTCCGCTACCATGCCCCCCTCTATTCGTAGTTTAGTGCAACGGTTCCTGAAATCGCCGATTACGGTAACCGTTGAACAACCCAAAGCTGCTCCGGTTCATATTGAACAAATTGCTTATATGATTCCGCGCGGATGGACGAAACAACGGGCACTGCAACCGATTCTGGAAATGGAAAGCCCGGATTCAGCGATTATTTTTGTGCGTACTCGTCGCCAAGCGGCTGAGTTGACCAGTCAACTGCAATCGGCTGGCTATAGTGTGGATGAGTATCATGGGGATTTGAGCCAATCCCAACGGGAGCGCTTAATGACTCGCTTCCGCCATCGCCAGGTGCGTTGGGTCGTGGCAACTGATATTGCAGCGCGAGGCTTGCATGTGGACGACCTGTCCCATGTGATTAACTACGATTTACCGGATAACCTGGAAAATTATGTCCACCGGATTGGGCGGACGGGACGCGCAGGTAAGGATGGTACGGCGATTTGCTTGGTACAATCCTTTGAGCGCCGTAAACTGACTCAGATTGAACGGTATATTCGTCAACGGTTAACCGTGAATCGGATTCCAACTCGCGCCCAGATCGAGGCTCGTCATATTGACCGTCTGCAAGATCAAGTCAGTGATGCCGTAACTGGGGAGAGAATGGCTTCATTCTTGCCTTTAGTTGCCAGGTTGAGTGAAGAGGGCTATGAACCCCATGCGATCGCCGCTGCTGCTCTGCAAATGGCTTATGATACCACTCGTCCCGCTTGGACACAAACCGACTATGATGCCACGGAAGATGATGTTAAATACAGCACTCCCAAGCCGAAGCTGGCTAAACGGAATCGGAATGCATCTTCCATGCGTGATAAGCGCGAAGACCGGGTTGGAGCGAGTGAGCAATCCTAAACCAGCAGTTCAGTAGTCACAGTACAATCAGGGAGGCTTAGGTTGAAAATAGTTCAGAAGCTACCCTGGCCCTCCCTGGCCATCTTATTAATTTCTTATACCAGTTTTGCGGCAGCCCTGCCCCCTCTGAATTGGTTAGATGAACCTCCGTCATTCTCGGCGGAGGTTCGTCTTTGGATTCTGGCAACCCTATTAGCTCTGAGTTTTACGGCTTTGCTCACGGCTCCTTTACGGCAACTCAAAGAGGGGATGGTGAAGGGATTTCAAAGTGATTTAGGGTTATTGTTAGGAGTGGTGACCCTGGGCTTTTTCTCTGTGTTAATTTTATCCCGAATTCATGTGTTTTATCGGGGCTTTGTCCTGCTGTGTTCGGGGGCATTGGCTCGCCTAGATTTACAAACGTTAGGGTTTACGGAGTGGCAAGCCTTTTTTATTTTAGCCATCACCTCTGTTTTAGGCTTAATCGTGGGTTGGATGATGGCCTATTTGAGTTAATTTAGAGCAGGCGAAAGATAAAGGGATAGCGATAGGATGTTTCGGGTTGGCTTAGGCAATGGGTGATCGCCAAAACCGGTAAGATCACACTCATAATTTGCAACAGTCCCAACAAAGGCCAACCAATTAACACAATGGTGAGTACGCCAAAAATGATTTCGTATAACCAGACATTAAAGTGGAAATTGAGAGACTCTTTGGCATTCTGCTTGACCACAGGATCGTCGGAGATCACAGAAATGGCGATCGGTACTCCCACCGAAACCCACAATAAACTAAAGAAAATAGAGCCTTGACACAGAGCAGAAAGTAACTTGCGCTTATCTGGATCGTACATTATTCTCTCCACTGACTTGAAGTTCTATATTCATAGTAATCAATGCCCTCAATCAGCTTCCATACGGATTACCGTCTGCTCATGAAGGATGAGACTCAGTTGTAGGGGCGAAAAATTTTTCGCCCCTACAGATCAAAGAAAGATATTCCCATTACCGATTACCCATTACCCTTCTGCCGCGCGTAGCGCTACCCGAAAGCCAAACGTATTACCTCGATAGTTCGCCCACAACATATTACGATGAGCCGAACGGCAATTGAGCAACTGATTACTCCAAGAACCCCCACGTATGACTTTTAATTCCGGTTGATCGCCAGATAACCAAGATTCTCCGTTATTGGGTGCAAGATTGTAGGTGTTGTGCCAGTGGTCATTGCACCATTCCCAGACATTACCATGCATATCATACAAACCGAATCGATTAGGGTTAAAACTTCCGACTGCCCTAGTTTTAAGCTCTCGTTCTGAGGGATTAGGCAGTTTGTAATTGGCTAAGTCAATGGTTAGCGTTTCACCAACATGAAATGGAGTTGTACTTCCGGCGCGACAGGCATATTCCCACTGAGCTTCTGAGGGTAAGCGATAGTTTCGTCCAGTGTGGGAAGAGAGTCTCAAACACAATTCCTGTACTTCATCCCAGGAAATTTGTTCAACAGGTAAATCATCTCCTTGGAAATGAGATGGCTTAGATTCTAAGCGAAGGTTGATTTGTGGAAAAGAGGCGACTCTATGCCATTGGGCCTGGGTAACCTGAAATTTCCCTAAATAAAAGGGAGCAACTGTGACTAAATGTTGGGGACTTTCATCAGATTCTTGGTTGTCTTCATCCCCAGGAGAACCCATAAGAAAGGTGCCTCCGGGTATAGAGACCATTTCTAAACAAACTCCATCCCCTAAGTCTTCTTGAAAGGATTGGGCTTGGTAATTCTGGCGCTCAAGGAGTTCTCCACAATGATTAACAGTAACGACTTCAAAGTTAAATGTTGAGCATTTTGGCAGTTCATGATTAGAGAATTTTTGTAAGTCCTCCTCGTGCTGAGAAATTTCTGTGGGATCATCAGGGTTAGTCTTGGCTGGCGATAATTCAAACTCCGGTGCAGTTAAGTCAGAATTTTTAACGACTTCAAAGTTAAACGTTGAGCGTTTTGGAAGGTTAGACACTGGAACAGGGGATAAATTTAGTTCGGTAATGAGTGTGGGATTATCTGGGGCAATGGCAGCAGGAAAAATAGGATGGGTTTCTTCAGGTTGCGAGTTTCTGAGGTGATTGGATTCAGCAATCGGAGGAACTGTGGAAATCAAGGGAGATGAGAGGGAGTTTATGGCTTCTAGGGCTTCTGCTCCGTAGGAATAGCGATCGCCGAAATGATAGCAGACCATTTTCCCTAAAACTTCCTCGAACTCCTTCCTCACGGAGGCGAACTGTTTCCATAATATCTCTTCAGTCTCCGGGTCTTTCGGGAGTTCGGGCAAAGATTTTCCCGTTAAGGCTTGAATCGCCATGACTCCCACGGCATAAATATCACTACTGAACTTCGGACGACCGATCGCCTGTTCGCTAGGCATGTAATTGGGAGAACCGATAATCACCGATACGGGAGTCTGGGACGTTCTTCCAGTCAAAGGGTGAACCTGGGAAAGGGTTTGCTTAACTGCACCAAAATCAATCAGAACCAGTTGGTTATCGAGCGATCGCCGGATAATATTACTCGGTTTTAAGTCTCGGTGAATCACTCCCTGTTGATGAACAAAATCCAAAGGAGTCAAAATATCTCTTAGAAAGGCGATCGCCCGATCTTCCTGCCAGGGTTGTCCCTCTCGAATCTCAGAGGCTAGTTCATGACCCTGAATATACTCTTGAACTAAGTAAAACTCCTCCTGTTGTTCAAAAAATGCCAACAAACGGGGAATTTGGGGATGTTCTCCCAACCGTTGTAAGATTTGAGCTTCGGTTGTGAACAACCGCTTGGCAACTTTTAGAGCATCCGGGTCATCCAATTGGGGTTGGAGTTGCTTAACCACACACAGAGGATGACCAGGAAGGTGATGATCTCTAGCCAGAAACGTTTTGCCAAACCCCCCTTGACCGAGTTCTTGCTCAATTTGGTAGTGACCTGCTAACACTTGTCCCATAACCTGGGGTGTTGTTGATGAAATACTCGATCTAGAATAACCTAATTTTGCAAGTCACTCAGATGGTACTGAACCATGTTCTCTAAAACGGACTTAATGGCTTTGATAGGTGCAATTTCGCCATAGATAGAAATGGTGACCTCATCGATCGTATTAGGGCGCTCTGAGAACACCTGAATGACTTGTGCCAAAATAATCTCTAATCCCTCCATCACAGGGAATCGATTCGCGCCAGTTCCCAGTAAAGGAAACACCAGACTTTGAAAGCCATCTTGATTTGCAGTTTCTAAGCAGTTTTTTACGGCTTGCTCTATAATTGCTTCATGAATATTTTTAGAAAAAACTGCCATGTCATAAGCGAAATTGATGACTGCTGCATGATAAATCTTCTCTGCCCATAGGTAACCTGCGGTTGTAGCTGCGATCTCGCCTAATTTTAAAGGTTGCAATTTTTGGGCTTCTTTATATACTTCAATTCCGCCAATAGAACGAATTTGTTTAGAAACACCTGCCCCCATAGTTAAGCAAGTATCATCTGAACTAACAATCACATCAGCCGTCAGATTAGTAATATCTCCTTGATAGAGTTTGATCGATTTACCTTGTACGCCTAATTCACAAATCCATAACCCTCCCCATTCATCGCGTTGATTGATCGGTTGAAAGGTCACTGGTTGTGATGATTCTGGACGAATAGAAGCAGAAAAAGACACAACGGTGGGAGAGTCAGGGGAAACGGGTTCCGCTTTGGGCATCGGAGAAGGAGGGGAAGTCGGGGAAATAGAAAGGGAATTGACGGCTTCTAGAGCTTCTGCGGCGCAGGAGTAGCGATCGCCAAAATGATAGCGTACCATCTTCCCTAATACAGCCTCTAACCCTGAACTCACGGATGCCAATGGTTGCCAAAGAATCTCTTCAGTCTCCGGATCTTTCGGGAAGTCTCTAGGCAATACTCCCGTTAGGGCTTGAATCACAATAATCCCCACCGCATAAATATCACTGCTGAATTTCGGGCGACCGATCGCCTGTTCGCTGGGCATGTAATTGGGAGACCCGACAATGACCGATAAGGGAGTCTGGGAGCTTTTATCCATTGAAGGGGTTAATTCTGAGAGGGTTTGCTTGACTGCGCCAAAATCAATCAGAACCAATTGGTTATCGAGCGATCGCCGGATGATATTACTCGGTTTTAAGTCCCGGTGAATCACCCCCTGTTGATGGACAAAATCTAAAGACATCAAAATATCTCTTAACAGGGAGATCGCCTGACGTTCATCCCAGGGTCTACCCTCTTGAATCTCCTGCGTTAGCTCATGACCCTGGATATATTCTTGGACAAGATAAAACTCCTCCTCTTGTTCAAAAAATGCCAACAACCGGGGAATTTGGGGATGTTCTCCCAAGCTTTGTAAGGTTTGAGCTTCCGTTTTGAACAAGCGCTTGGCGACTTTCAGAGCATGGGAGCCGTGCAATTGGGCTTTAAGTTGCTTGACCACACACAGAGGATGACCCGGGAGGTGATGGTCTCTAGCCAGAAACGTCTTGCCAAACCCCCCTTGACCCAATTCTTGCTCAATTTCGTAGTGACCGCCTAACACTTGTCCTATAGCTTGGGGTGTTCTTGATGCAATACCCCATCTAGGATAGCTTAAAATGATTAACAGAATTAGAACAGTTCTACAGTGATTCTCCTAAACCCAAATCGTAAATTGACCGGGTACAGTGCGGAAATTAGCCGCACTCAACTCGATTGTTTTCAAAAGCAAGAGAACAACGGAGGGGCATTTACTCTAGGGATAAAATTGCTTTGTAGAGGCCTTCTAACTAACTTCTGGCTTGGCTGGGGGAATAGTTACTCACCCAGTAATACGCATCTTTGATACCTTTCTAATTCTATGTTATCCCCGATCGCGCAAGTTGGGAACTGTGGCGATCGCCTGAGCTTGAGTTCAAGGATTACCCTCTTTGTCGCTTGGGAAATTTGCCGATTCACAACATATTGTGCTATCAAATCAGAAGATGTGCTGGATCTGTAAAATGCACATTTCTACAACCTCTCTAAACTCCTATGAGGTGTAGTGAGTCTAAGGTTTGACTGCGGCTGCTGAACCTCAGTCAAGATCCCTTCAAAACAAAACACCATTGAGTTTTTGACTGGTATCTTATGCAGCCAAAGAATATTTTGCGTCTTCTGCGAGCATTGGCTCGGCAGGGACTTGATGTGCAATACAATCATCAATCCTACTCTGTGCGTTGGAGTGACTCCTGCGATACCCCGATCGCTGAAGTTCTGTTACCCGAAGATTTTCCCGTTGAGGTAAAAGCACTTAAGCAACTGGCCAATTTAGCAACAGTCAAACATCCGGCTGGAGGATGGGTGAGTCGTATCTGTGCCACCCCTGATTTTCACCCAGGTGATGCTGGGGTAGCCATTGGTTCTGTGGTAGAAACATCAAGGCAAGTGATTCCTGCTGCTGTCGGATCGGATATCAACTGTGGAATGCGGCTTCATGTAGCCGATCTATCGGTTGAACAATTTTTAGCACAGCGCGATCGCTTTGTTGAACTCGTTAAAGGAGATTTCTTTTTTGGTAAACGCGATGTTACCATGACTGCCCAAGCGATGCAGGCTCTGTTTCAATATGGAACCATTGGCTGGTTAGATACCATGCTCGATCAACCAACAGGAACCATTGTCCAATCGGACCTCAACCAACTAGCCAGTGAGATCGATCGCATCTTTCTCCAGGGTTCGATGACCGGCCATCTTCGCTGGGCACCAGAGGAATTAGTTCCGGATACAGGACAAGTTCGAGATGGTGGACTGGCAACCATTGGCGGTGGCAATCACTTTGTCGAGGTGCAGTGGATCGATCGCATCGAAGATCGTCAACTTGCCTATCAGTGGGGAGTTCGCGAAGGACAACTTGCTTTTATGGTTCACTCAGGTTCTCGGAATGTGGGTAAATATATTGGTGGGATATGGCGCGATCTCGCCCAAGCATTATGGAGAGAAGATCTTAAATATCCCAAATCCCGATTGTTTCCCCTCTCATCAACCGCTCATCCAGAAGTCGTTGCTGATTACCTACAAGCAGAAGCAACAGCCGCCAATTATGCTTTTGTCAATCGTCTACTGCTTGCAGAACTGCTACGATTACGGTTGCGCCAAGTATATGGCGATCTCGATATCCCCTTGGTATACGACTTGCCTCACAATATCACCCTTTCTGAAGGCCAAGGCTGGGTGACTCGTAAGGGGGCATGTCCCGCTCATGTCGGTCAGCCCGTCATCATTCCCGGTTCAATGGGTACACCATCCTATCTACTCGTCGGTTTAGGAAATCATGATTGGTGTTGTTCAGCGTCCCATGGGGCTGGCAGAGCACGTTCTCGCTTTGATTTAAACCGCAAGGGAAATCAGGAAAGCGAGGATGAGTTGGGGTTAACTGGGGTTGATTGCATTACACTGCGGGAAGAACGACGGATTGAAGAAGCCCCTGCTGCCTATAAACCGATCGCACCTGTCATTGATGCTCAGGTACAGGCTGGCCTAGTGCAAGTCGTGGCTCGTATGCATCCAATTCTGACATTTAAGGCTTGATTTCGGTTGAGAATTGAAGCTCAAGGGGTTTAGGGGCGATCGCTCTCCCTAAACCCAAATTGTAAATTGACCCGGTACTGTCCGGAAATTGGCCGCACTCAACTGGGTCGAATTAACCCCTTCAACAATGACCAGAAATTCCCCGGTTTGCATATCCTGAATAATCGTCTGATTGCCACTTCCCGGCGAGATATTCAAATCCTCAAAGCGCAAACCATTGGTTAAACCAATCAGATCTTCCCCCATACGGAAATCTGTAAATACATCCGCATCTTCCAAGCGACGGCCTCCTGTCGTGCGAGCATTCGGAGTCACAGAGGCACCAATAACAAAAATATCGTTGCCTGCGCCTCCAGTTACCGTATCGCTGCCATTATCACCATAGAGAATATCATCCCCAAAATCCCCGAATAATTGGTCATTTCCTTGACCTCCTCGGAGGATATCATTTCCCTGTCCCCCATAAATCTGGTCTTCATCGCGGTTTCCATTGATCTGATCGTCTCCTCGGTTACCAAAAATGCGATCGTTATTTTGCCCCCCAAAGATCACATCATTCCCTTGGCCACCAAAAACCACATCATCGCCTCGATTTGCTGAAATCAGGTCTACGCCTTGGTTTCCATAGATTTGATCGTTATCATCAACACCATAGAGGCTATCATTACCCTCCAAGCCTACAATCAGATCGGAAAAGGGGGTTCCACCGAGAAAATCATTGAAAGGGGTTCCTGTAATGGTTGCCATAGATATACCTCCTCACTACCAACAGCGATCGCGGATCACCCTTGCATAATCGCAAGTCTAGGGGGAATTTGTCCAGAGAAACGAAGAAAGTCTAATCTTTCAGTCAATAGACTCGAAAGGAAAGAAGAAAACCCGGTTTCCTTACATTACCTATTGCCTGACACAGTGCAAGAACTCACTCAGGCTTTCATAGACTGATTCATGGGTATATTCATCATCCGGGTGAGCCGGTTGGCCAGGTTGTTGAAAATAGGGTTTTTCTTGATACAGTTGACCCCAACGAAAATCTACTTGCTTGACCAATTCATACAGTAACTGTTCATTCTCTAAAATAGAGATAATCATCTCCTCAAGAGCACGTAATGGATCGTCTAAATGTTGACTCACTTTTGCTTCATCCAGGGTGACCCAGGTTTGTAAAACCGATTGCAAACAGCCGGATGAATCAGATAAATGATTAACAATAAAGCGATTAATTTCAGTGGACGCTTGGACTAATTTAGGAATGGGAGATTCTCCTTTTAAAAAATCTCCCCCTTCTCGACCAATGAGTTCGGCTAAGGAAAACTCGTGTCCAGCACGAGCATCCTGTTCGATTTGACGGTCTTGTTCCGATTGATTGGGAGTAGTCATAATAACAATCTTCTACGATAGTTCATGAGGTTGAGTATTTAGCTAAAATCAATCCCTTGATCGAATAAACCCGTGAGGCGATCGACTTCACTTTGAGCGATATACATGGGATTTCCTGCTAAAATACCAGTTACATTGCGGAAGGGTCTACCAATATGCATTCCTTCCCCATCAATAGAAAATTCACGAATATCTTTATCATGCATCGACCCGCGCATTTTTAAGACGGTCAGTCCCCGTCGCATTTCTCCATACATTTCCACATATCTCAATAAAATAATGGAATCTGTAATCGTGGAAATATGCGCTTCCGTGATCGAAGTTCCTCCCACTAAAGTGGGTGTCGTTGAAGTAAATAATCCAGCGACCTCTTGTTTTTTAATAAAGGAGGTCAATCCAATAATAAATTCCCGAAATCCTTTCAAGCTAGAGACCCGCTCTAGGGCAGAAAGACTATCAACGGCGACTCGATTAGGCTTAAATTCTTCAATCGTTGCTTTCATCTGGATCAGATGATTATCTAAACCTGTAGTTTCTGGATAGCGACAGACCACTCGGAGGAGTCCTTCTTGCTCCATTTTCTGGAAGTCAACTCCCCATCCGATGGCATTGCGATACAGTTGTTCACGGCTTTCTTCAAAAGCAAATAAGAGACAGCGCTCATTATTCTGAAAGCCACCAACCATAAATTCAGTGACCATTAAGGTCTTACCGGTTCCAGTAGCTCCAGAAACTAGGATAATTGAATCGCGGAAAAATCCACCTCCGCACATACGATCGAGTTCCGGACTACCGGAGGTAATGCGAATATTAGAAGAGCGCTGTTCCAGTTCAATCGCTGATAGGGGAATAATCGTAATTCCTTGTCTGGGAATAATCGTAAATGGGAATTCCCCATTCTGGTGTTCTGTTCCTCGATACTTGAGGATTTCAATGGTACGGCGGCGTTTTTCCTCAGACAGAACATTGCGGAGAATGACCACATTATCAGCTACAAATTCTTCTACACCATAGCGACTAATTTCACCATATTCTGACGTGCGCTCGGCAGTCAGAATCGAAGTCACTTCTAACTCTCGCAACACAGAAGCAATCTTAAACAAGTCACTGCGAACTTGTGCATTATCACTTAAGTGGGAAAAGATCGCTCCCAAAGAGTCCATTGATACTCTTTTGGCTTTATATTTACGGATGGAAAACTCGATCCGGGCTAATAATGCACCGAGATCGTATTCCCCACTGACAATGGGTTTATCTCCGGGTTGGGGAGAGGCATCGACAAAGGCCCATTGACGGTTTTCTTCCCATTGCTGAATTTTCCAACCAAACCCGCGCATATTCTTACGGATTGCTTTTGGGGGTTCTTCAAAGGTAATAAATATACCGTTGTCTCCCCGTTTAATCCCTTCGGCGAGAAATTGGGTGGCAAATACGGTTTTTGCACTCCCTGCTGTTCCCACCACAAGGGTGGCCCGATTTTTTGGTAGCCCTCCTTGGGACAGAAAGTCAAATCCGGGAATACCGGTTTCAAGCTTCTCAATTGCATCTGAGTCTGGATAGTTGTCTACAGTCATTAACGGTAGTTTGATTAATTAAGGATGTAATAGAAAAGAATCTCAGGATTCTTTTCTATTATTGTCCCTCTTCTCTGGAATCAAATCTAGTCCTAAAAGAACTGTATCAGCATTGGACAGATCGCCAATAATCCTTTGAATGGGTTGGGGCAGTTGCTTAATCAGGGTAGGAGTAACTAATATTCGTTCCATTTCTGCCAATTCGGGTTCTTCTAAAACATCAATTATTTTCAGTTCATATTGATCTTCGAGTTGAGTATTACAAATCTCTATAAGATTGGCGATCGCTCGTTGAGATTTCGGCGTATTCCCAGTAATATAGAGTTTGAGTAAATAGTAGTGCATTACGGTTTCAAGTTTTGGTAATTTTTGGTGACGTTTAACTTACTTAAGCCAATAAAGTACTTCCGATAGTAAGAGGCTAAGTAACCCATTAATTCTAAAACCATTAATCGTCCTTCTGAAACATAGGCTTGCGCTTTGACGGGATTGGTTTGTTGGGTTTTCTCTTTCAAAACTTGAGTATGAATATCAACCACATCTCGAGGAGAGGCTTTTAAGAATCCTAGCTGTTCTCCCATATTTCGCAGTTTCTCAGAAATGTTATGTTCAACTCTATAAGCCCTTTGTTCCATAGACAAGTCCATTAACTCTCCATATTCTTGCACAATTTCTTGAAAAATTTCGGGTGACGATTCTCGTAACAGGTATAATCCAAAAAGTTTAGCAGTGATCTGGGTTTGGCCTGTATCAGCGATATGTCTGAGTCCCAATATTTCTTGTTCTTGAAGTCGTTTTAATTGATTTTGCTGTAAAACTTGGAGTTGGCGTTTTTGCTCGATCGCTAATCGTAGGGAATAGACTAAGAGCTTACTATCGATTTGATCTTTGATTAAATATCCCTGTGCCCCCAATTGTAAACATTGAACCCGCAGAGTTTCATCTCTGTTTTCCGTAAATACCACAGTGGCAAGGTAGGGAAATTCCTGTTGAGAGTCCTGTAGGGTTTCCATAGCTTGACTATCTGGGGAATTGAGAGAGATTAACAGAACATCAAAGTGTTGTTCTGAGAGCTGGGCGATCGCGTCTTCTAAGTTATGATAAAACTCTATTTGAAACTCAAGACCCCATATGGCCGAACTGGGAGCCTCATTCAACAACCGATCGACTTGAGTATAATCTTCTGTCTTATTGGTGACCAATAAAACTCGATAAAGTATCATAACTTAACCTTCTATACCCACAATTCAGAGATAGATAAGATTAAACCCATGAAGAAATGTATAGTTTGATTTGAGTTTTCCAAGAATTCCCCCCAGATTATGATGGCTTTCCTGTCAATGTAAATATTTTTTTCGGATTTTATCAATGGATTTAGCTCGTACTATAATATAACACCTATACAATAGGATGAGCATAAGTATAGTCAATTCGTTGCCTCGATCGCCACTTAAATCCAAAACAGCCACTCCAGTGAACCCGAAGTCAAGTAATGCGCATCAATCTCCGTGTTTGCAGTGTCGATCCTCTATCGCAAACATCTAAGGATTTGATATAACGCTCCCCTTCTCTGATATACGATTAGGCAATCCGTGGTAATCGGTAGGTGTTAGACAGGTGTCTTAACATATATTCATGAGGCTTTGTTACGATTTACGTGGCTTTGCGGAACCTGGAACTCTCAGTCCGTAGGTTTTCAATACAATTACGTGTATTTATGTGAAGTGAATCCTCCAAAAATCTCAGAAAGTTTAGGGGAAACTAGCACATTTGGTGAATTTACGGTTATCATGATCAAATCTTAATAAAACCTAAAGCCAATACATTGATGGCAGGTTAGTTAAGGGAACACACAGCCATCAGGTCATCTACCATTAAAGGAGTCAAGCGTCTTATGTTAATTCGAGAGATTGTTAACCAAAGTCTAACTCTGGGCTATCTGAGCGTGGAAGCTGAAGAACAACTACGAACTAACCTCAGCCACAAGTACGATGTGGAAGACTTTCGAGCGTTCATGCAATTGCAATTCGCGATTATGAACGGACAAGTGAAGCAGGAAGCTCGCGAACGGTTTTTGGTTGGAGTCATTCACTAAATCATCTTAATGATCAATTGGGCTAACTGCTCGGCACTGTCGCGTACAGCAAGGGAACCCATCGCTTCTGCCATCTTCTCTAGGGTTTCTGGAGATTGGAGTAATTGAGAAACGGTTTGCTTTAAAGTTTCAGCCGTGAGTTGTGTTTGCTCAAAGACTTGAGCTGCTCCCGCTTGGACGAAAATCTGGGCGTTATAGGTTTGATGATCGTCGGCAGCATAGGGATAGGGAATCAGTAGTGCCGGAGTTTTGGCGATCGCCAATTCCGTCAATGTCCCTGCTCCAGCGCGACTAATGACTAAGGTGGCTCGATGGAGCAAAGCGCCCATATTCTCGTAAAAAGGTAGGACTACATAGTGCGGATGCTGAATATCCTGAGCTTGAGGATCGTTATTTCCAGTTAAATGTACCACCACTACCCCCCGATCTAACCAGTCTTGCACCGCTTCGCGCACTCGTTGATTCACTGCAACTGCCCCTTGAGATCCACCCATTACAACAATTACAGGCGAATCTTCAGGAATATCTAAAGTTAAGGGTTGGGGATTGAGAAAATCAGCACGAACGGGAGTCCCCATAGAGAGGACATTGGCTTTTTTAAGATATTTTTTAGCCTCTTCAAATCCTACAGCGACGTTCGTACACCAGGGAGCTAGAAACCGCGTCACTTTACCCGGTAAGGCGTTAGACTCATGGAGGATAACGGGTAAACCGAGCGAGCGCGCGGCAATAATCACAGGAGCAGCAATATAACCCCCTGTGGTAAACACTCCTTGAAATTGCCCCGTTTTCAATAACCGACGACAGACTCCAATGGAACTTACCAACCCTTGCAACACTCTCAGACTCTTGAAACTCAAGCCTCCTTGAAAGCCTTCAACGGCGATCGTATGTAGAGGATATTGACTAGGGACTAACTGAGTTTCCAAACGGTTGGGAACGCCCAACCATTCAATATGGCAGTTCTGAAGTTGCCCAGCAACAGCCAGCGCGGGAAATAAATGCCCACCGGTTCCACTAGCGGCAATTAAGAGTCTTAAGGGTGAATCAGACATGAAAGGGCTATAGGATATGAATCAGGTACTCTAGAGTTATAGTAATGATTATTTTCCCATAGCGGGTTCAGTAAGTATTGAATTGGTAAATAAATGAGCGATAAGATGACGAATTCTGTTTCCAGTCACCAGAGACGAAGGGCAACATTACCCGGTAGTCGCCTCTGGGCTACCCTGCTTTTGAGTATATCGATCGCCAGTACTGGGGGCAACCTCGGAGTACGAGCTGCTGAAACGGTACCCAACGAGTTAAAACAGGTGATCGAGCAAATCGACAGTAATGCCAGTCAACAGAATCTGCAAGGGGTTTTATCCTTTTACGATCGCCAGTTCGAGAGTGAGGATGGCTTAACCCACTCTAGCCTGGCAGAAGTGTTATCAGGATTTTGGCAAGAGTATAGCCAGATTCGCTACAGCACCAACATCGAATCTTGGGAACAGGAAGGAAATGCTTGGATCGCCGAAACGGTAACCACCATACAAGGGAAGAAAATGATGATGGGGCGATCGATGGATATGCAATCTGAAATTCGATCGCGACAACGGTTAGAAAATCAAAAGCTAGTCTCCCAGGAAATCCTCTCAGAACGCACCATTTTAACGGCTGGAGAAAATCCACCTACCGTTGATTTTCAACTACCGGAACAGGTTTTAATTGGACAGCGCTTTACGTTAGATGCGATCGTTCAAGAACCGTTGGGAAATAATGTTCTCTTAGGAGCAGTCCTAGAAGAACCCGTCAGTGCAGATAATTATCTGGAATCAGAATCCATCGATTTGGAGTTACTCTCGGCTGGCGGTTTATTCAAATTAGGGACTGCCCCCGTTATTCCCGAACCCAGATGGATTTCAGCAGTCTTAGTTCGTGGGGATGGCATTACCATGATTACTCAACGTTTACGAGTCGTAAAGTCAATGCAAAATTAACAATTAATCCTTAATAATGGGTTGAAGGGTGGGAAAATGGGGGACTGGGGGAATGAGCAAATTGCCAATTACCAATTACCAGCGTGAAACGCTTAATATCTATGTCTCAGTTCAAAGTTGATGTATGGGGGATAGTATTTGCTAGTTTAATTGGGGTTAATCCCACGTTAACAGACCAAGCATTACTTGTACCTGTACTCGCTCAGGATATCCCCATTAATTCTAGTGAAGTTCAAACTGTTCCACAATTTTTAGTGGATGCCGTTCGTTGGGATCTTAGCATTGAATTAGGCATACATCCCGATCGCCTGTCCTTGGTTCAAGGGAGTCGCCAACAATGGCCAGATACCTGTCTAGGATTAGCCCTTCCTGGGGAATTTTGCGCTCAACAAATCATTCCTGGATGGCGTATTGTGCTGTCTGATGGGTCTCGCAGTTGGGTGTATCGTAGTGATGTTCAAGGACAGATTCGGCGACTCGAAACCACGCCCCAAGAAATTACTTTCCCCCTATTTTTACAGGATATGGTCTTAAAAACAGTTGCTGAAGAATCCCAACAGCCCATTGATTCTTTAGCCTTTCAACAAGCCATACCCCAAACTTGGCCGGATACTTGTTTAGGGTTAGGAGGCAATAATTGCACCGCGATCGCCATTCCGGGTTGGCAAATCACGGTCATCAGTGATACTCTAAATCAAACTTGGGACTATCGTACCAATCGAGATGGCTCGATTATCCGGCAAGCGATCGATCGATCCTCTGCTGGAACTCCTGAACTTGAAAGATTACCGGAATCTGTTAGACAAGCCGTTTTAAAAGATTTGGCTCGTCGCCGACGACTCCCCCTGCGTACAATAGAGATCGTAAACGCTACACCTGAGATTTGGTCAGATAACTGTTTAGGACTGCCCTTTTGGAATAGTGAGTGTGAAGAAGGAGAGCTAGACGGATGGCGTGTAGTCGTGAAAAATTCTCGTCGCAGTTGGGTGTATCGCACCGATAGTCAGGGCGAGATTGTTTATCCAGAAAATAATTAACAATTTAATCATTAACAATAGAGCAGAAAGCGCTGTAAGATAATCGAGGCAAGACTCTAGATTATGAGGAAGTTATCATGACCAGAAGTCAATCAGACATTGGCGTATCCGGAATTCTGTTTGGCATTATTGCAGCATTGATCATTTTAATTGGTGCAAACAGCTTTGTGATTATCAATCCCGGTCAGGCTGGGGTTTTAAGTATTTTAGGGAAAGCCAGAGATGGGGCACTCCTAGAAGGGATTCACTTCAAACCCCCTTTAATTTCCAACGTTGATGTTTATGATGTCACCGTACAAAAATTTGAAGTTCCGGCCCAAAGTTCCACCCGTGATTTACAAGAATTAAGCGCTAGTTTTGCCATTAACTTTCGCCTCGATCCCCTGAAAGTTGTCGAAATTCGCCGTACCCAAGGAACCCTACAAAATTTGGTTTCTAAAGTAATTGCACCCCAAACCCAGGAATCATTTAAAATTGCGGCAGCAGTGCGAACCGTAGAAGAGTCGATTACCAAACGGACAGAATTAAAGCACGATTTTGATATCGCCTTGGATCAGAGACTAGAAAAATATGGCATTATTGTCCTCGATACCAGCGTAATTGACCTGGCCTTTTCTGCTGAATTTGCCCGTGCAGTAGAAGAAAAACAAATTGCCGAACAACGGGCGCAACGAGCGATTTATATTGCCCAAGAAGCTGAACAAGAAGCCCAAGCGGATGTGAACCGGGCGAAAGGGAAAGCCGAAGCTCAACGGTTATTAGCAGAGACATTAAGGGCCCAAGGGGGTACATTAGTACTGCAAAAAGAGGCGATCGAAGCTTGGAGAGAAGGAGGGGCACAAATGCCTAAAGTTTTAGTCACTGGAGGTGAATCGAATTCGGGTATCCCGTTTTTGTTTAATCTCGGTAATCTGGAACAAACGGCAGATGTTCAGTAAGCCTTCTAGAATTTTATAGTTGATTCAATTAACACTGAGACACTCTAAGAGAGTCTACAATGACGGTATATGTAGGGGCGAAAAATATGCAAGCCCCTACAAAAATGTCTCACTGTTATTTGAATTGACTATAATCCATTAAAACTCACCCTTGAAAAGTGTTACAGCGCTTTGCTTGCTTCATGAGGTACAGTCAGAAAAATCTCCCTCAATCCCCCGATCTTTGGGGGACTTTTAGGGGGGGTTGGGGAGATAAAGACCGACCACACAACAGCAAAAACTGCTATAGCGTTTCTCTCTTCTATGAGGTACAGCTTGAAGCTTTATAACATAAGCCATACAAGCTATTGCCTATTGCCTAGCCTGAAGCGCTATATATGCGTTGCATTCTCTTTATATTGTTAGGTTTTTGTTTTCAATTGGGTTACGAACAACGAACATGAATATTTTTGCTAAACTCTTCTCTCAACCTGTAATGAAACCGCTTTTCGGTCAACGGAATCGAGGTATCGAAATCAAGTCAGAACCCGAAATCGAGATCATGCGAACCAGTGGAAAAATTGTGGCGACGGTTCTCAAAGAAATTGCTGAAATTGCTGAACCGGGGATGACCACTGCCGATCTCGATGCCTATGCAGAACAACGGATTCGCCAGATGGGTGCAACACCAAGTTTTAAGGGATATCATGGCTTTCCGGCTTCAATTTGTGCCTCGGTTAATCATCAAGTTGTTCATGGCATTCCCTCCCGTAAACAAGTCCTAAAATTGGGGGATTTGCTGAAAGTAGATACGGGCGCTTATTATCAGGGTTATCACGGTGATTCGTGTATTACGATTCCCATGGGTAAAATTCCAGACTCAACCCAAAAACTGATGGAAGTCGCAGAACAAGCTCTCTATGAAGGCATAAAACAAGTAAAACCGGGGAACTCGCTGCTAGATATTGCCGGTGGAATTGAAGATTATGTAAGACCTCATGACTATAAAATAGTTGAAAATTATACGGGTCATGGGGTGGGGCGAAACTTGCATGAAGAACCAGCGGTATTTCACTTTCGCACCGATGCCCTACCCAATGTGAAACTGCGTCCAGGAATGACATTAGCGATCGAACCGATTATCAATGCCGGTTCAAAAGTGACTCGTGTTTTACCCGACCAATGGACTGTCGTGACTGTAGATAATACCCTGTCTGCCCAATTTGAGCATACAGTTTTGGTGACCCAGGACGGTTACGAAATTCTCACCGATCGCACCCTGTTGTAGGATATGGAGGGATAACACGGAGAGTAAGTCACAAACATTTAAGGATTTGATATTAGACCTTAATGCAGTACCGGCTATTGCCTATTTCCGATAAAAAACCCCCAGCTGTTAAGAACTGGGGGCGAGATAGGAATCAGGGTGCATCTATTAACTTCTGTTCCCCTAGATAAAACCTCGCTCCGGATAAAATAAAAACTGGATGTCATCAAAGAAAGGGACAATTGGCAAACTGGCCAAGCGATCGCCGCAATAACCGAAACTCCTTTTCATAATAAAGAATGTTCTCATCGAGATCTTAACCCTAATCATAATGAACTCAACCGACCTCGCCTTTACCCCAGCCACAGAACAAACCCAACTGATCCGCAGCAAACAAATTTCTCCCCTAGAATTAGTCGAACTCTATCTAGACCGCATCGCCACTTATGACGGCCAACTGGGTAGCTACTTTACCATCATGGCAGAAGAGGCGATCGCCGATGCCAAAGCCAAAACCGAAACCCTAGCCCAAAACTCCAGCGATCTGCCCCCATTCTTCGGCGTTCCCATCTCCGTTAAAGACCTCAAACGAGTTAAAGACGTGCGCTGTTGCTTTGGAGTCGCTAGCTTAAAAAACGAAATGGCTACCGAAGATGATGGTGTTGTCACCAAACTACGGCAAGCTGGATTTATTCTCCTCGGTAAAACTGCCACCTCCCAACTCGGTTCCATGCCCTTTACCGAACCCCCTGGTTTTCTGCCCACCCGCAACCCCTGGAACTTAGACTATACCTCCGGAGGCTCCAGTGGGGGCGCTTCCTCTGCCCTAGCTGCTGGCCTATGTCCCATTGCCCATGGATCGGATGGTGGGGGTTCAGTACGGGGGCCAGCCGCCTGTTGTGGAGTGGTGGGTTTAAAACCCTCGCGAGGGAGGATTTCCTCCGCTCCTATAGGTGATAGTCTCCACGGTTTAGGAACCAATGGTGTTTTGGCCCGCAATATTGCCGATACGGCCGCCTTACTTGATGCCATGAGCGGTTATGTGACCGGAGACCCCTATTGGTTCCCCGAGGCTTCCATTCCTTTTGCCCAAAGCTACCAAAAACCTCCATCTTCCCTACGAGTTGCCTTTAGTCCAAACTTATCTGATTTTGCTCAAGCTAGTCCAGAATATCAACAAGCGGTCACCGATACCGCCAAGGTATTAGCCGATCTCGGTCATCATGTGGAAGAAGCGTGTCCTGTAGTTTCCGATCTCCAAGAATCCTTTACAACGATTTGGCAGTCTGGAGTAGCGGCTTCTGGTTTACCTCTGGAACTGTTAGAGCCGATTAATCAATGGTTAGCCTCTCGCACCATTAACGCTGGGCAATATCTGCAAGCCGTAAGGGAAATGCAGAGAATTAGCCGACGGATAGTGGGATTTTGGGATGACTATGATGTCTTATTGTTGCCCGTTTATCTCCATCAGCCTATTAAAGTCGGAGAATGGGCAGGTTTAGACCCCACTCAAATCTTTGAAAAGGTCAGCCATTGGGTCGCTCCCTGCCCCCCGTTTAATGCGACGGGACAACCGGCGATCGCTCTTCCTGTAGGATTTGGCGATCGGGGTTTACCCTTGAGCGTGCAACTGGTGGGAAAACCAGGCGCAGAAGCTACACTCTTGTCTTTAGCTGCTCAGTTAGAGCCGATCTACAACTGGGGTCAGTATCGCATACCCGATCTTAAAATGGATTCTTAGTATCGATCGGCTGCTGGTCATAGGTCATCAGGAAGGGCAGAGTGTTAACGTTAACCCATCTATAAAATCGTTTTAGGAATTACGTTTCGGTTTCAGAAGAGGATAAAAGTGCGAACCCAATTGTAGACCTGGATACAGTTATGCCCTCTATTTCAAGTTAAGGTCTACAAAATATTGACAGAAAGTAGATCATTTTAATCTAAGTGTTATCGCATAGAATGCATCTTGGGGTTGAGTCAGTCACCTTACGGGCTATCACCCTGGTTTTTTGTGTATTCATGCTCTCAAAAGTTCTAGCACTGTTGGCTAAATCTGATCTCCTCGGTTCGTTTAATATGAGGCTATGAAACCGTGTTGAGCTTTTTAAATGATTTAATTTGGGGCAAAATTTTAGTCGTTGTCTTAGTCCCAATTGGTCTTTATTTTTCCATCCGATCGCGCTTTGTTCAGTTTCGCTATTTTGGGCAGATGTTGGGCAATCTCCAAGATGCCTTTGCTAAAGAAGAAGGACATCTGAGTTCCTTTCAAGCCCTTGCCCTGAGTGTAGCTGGACGGGTTGGAGGGGGCAATATTGCCGGGGTTGCTGTTGCCATTACCCTAGGCGGCCCGGGTGCAATTTTTTGGATGTGGGTTATTGGGATAGTGGGTATGGCCACTAGCTTTTTTGAATGTATGATTGCCCAAGTTTTCAAAACGGCTGAACCGGACGGTTCCTATCGCGGTGGCCCAGCATATTACATGGAACGGGGTTTGAAACAGCCTTGGATGGCGGGTATCTTTTCTATACTCTTACTGGTCACATTTGGCTTTGGGTTCAACGCAGTTCAGTCCTATACCGTAGCCACCTCTTTTCAAGAAACCTTTGGTTTAAATCCAAATATCACTGGTTTTGCTCTCATGGTAGTTCTAGGGATAATTATTTTTGGGGGTGTAAAGCGTATTGCTGAGGTTGCGGAGTACGTTGTTCCCTTTATGGCCATCGGATATTTCCTCCTCGCTCTCTTTGTAATTGTGACTAACTTGGGGCAAATTCCCGCCGTATTTACCACCATTGTGCAGAGTGCATTTGGCGTGAAAACAGCGATCGCCGGAGGGGTGGGAACCACCATCATGTACGGCATCAAGCGCGGCTTATTCTCCAATGAAGCCGGTTTAGGTAGCGCTCCTAACGTAGCGGCGATCGCCTATGTCAAACATCCCGTAGAACAGGGCATTGTCCAAGCTCTCAGCGTCTTCATCGACACTCTGATCCTCTGTTCCTGCACCGCATTCGTGATCTTGCTTTCTTCGGTCTATGAACCGGGTAACGATACATTAGGAGGGGTCACCCTCACTCAACAAGCTATGGCTGAACATATTGGTTGGTGGGGTCAGGCTTTTATCACCATTTCTCTATTCCTGTTTGCCTTTACCTCCATCATTTATAACTACTACTTGGGCGAGAATAGTCTCAACTTTTTCAGCAACGAAAATAAGACCCTATTCAATGTCTTTCGAGTTTTGACCTTGACCCTAGTGATCTGGGGGGCAGTGCAAGATTTGGGTACGGTCTTTGGCTTTGCAGATGTCACCATGGGACTCTTAGCCCTAGTTAATTTAGCGGCTCTATTGCTGCTCTCTAATGTTGGGTTTGCTGTCCTCGACGACTACGATCTGCAAATAAAAAATGGACAAACGCCTGTCTTTGTCGGCGATCGCTTTGCCAGTCTGGCTATTGACCCCCAAGCCTGGGTTTCTGAAGCCATAGCTTCGAGTGGTCTAGAAGCTGCCGATCCAGAGCTTTCATAGCCCATATAAACTGGGCTATCCTGGAGAAAATGTGCCGTGAAAGGTTAGTCTTCTCTAACCTCTCATGGCAAGTAATAAAGAGTAAACAGCGTAAACCTAATTTTCCCTATTCCCTTACTTAGGTAGTGCCCCTTTAGGATAAGCAATTCGCTTATGATTAAACTGTTGCCAAACACGAACAAACGTATCCGCAATTATGGGCATTTCCTCACGCTTCAAACCAGAATCAACCAACTGATGATCTTGCCATCTCGCTCTGAGAATTTTATTCACCATCCCTAAAGCCTCTTCATAGGTGGCTTCTTTGAGCGATCGCAAGGCAGCTTCACAAGAATCGGCTAACATCACAATACCCGTTTCCCGTGATTGGGGAATCGGCCCTGGATAGCGAAAATCCTCTTCCTTCACAATTACACTCGGATCAGCCTCAGCCATTTGTTTGGCTTGATAATAGAAAAAGGCAATTAACATCGACCCTTGATGTTCGGGAATAAAGGCCTGTATCGCTTTCGGTAGGCGATACTGTTTCGCCAATACCAAACCTTCACTCACATGCTTCTTAATAATTTCTGCACTTTTCCAGGGGTCTTGAATCTCATCGTGTTTATTCGGCCCACCCATTTGATTTTCAATAAATCCGAGGGGATCGTGCATCTTACCAATATCATGGTACAGGGTTCCAGCACGGACTAGCTCACAATTGCCCCCCAGGTTACGAGTGGCCGCTTCTGCGAGGGTGGCAACAAATAAAGTATGTTGAAACGTTCCAGGAGCTTCAGCCGCTAACCGTTGTAGCAGGGGACGATTAGGGTTAGAAATTTCTGCCAAGCGCACCGGAGTGACCAAATCAAACAAATGTTCCAGATAGGGACTCAATCCTAAAGCAGCAATACTCGAAGCTAATCCTCCCAACCCTTGCAGAGCAGCACGAGTTAACAGAGGTTGCCAAGTAATTCCCGGAATAGCAGTTTGAATTAGAGTGACCACCAAATAGGCAAACCCTTGGGTTAAACCGACTCCTATCCCCAAAACAGAAGCTTCTTCACGCGATCGCATCCGGCCCGCCATCATTCCAGCTAAGATCCCTCCAGCAGCACTGGCTAACCACTGATTCCAAATCACATCCATACCAATTGGCAATACAGCAGCCGTCAAACCGACTACAGTCGTGGCGATACTAGAGCCATAAAAGCCTCCCAACAATAAGCCAATTCCCGATAGGGCGATCGACGGTAACTTAAGGCTAACCAACAAGGGAGACGTTAAGGTCAGCAAAAGGATCAGAATTCGGTCTCGTTGACGCATTCCCGGATGAACCCGCCTTGCCACGATCCAAAAAACGGTCACTGAGCCACCGATCAGCAAAGCATAAGCACTTAATCCTTCCCAATTAATCTGACGCTGGCTTAATTCAAAATGGTCAATGAGGACAAACTGTTTGTCAGAAATCTTATCCCCTTTACTGACAATTATTTCCCCCTCATGCACCTGATACTCAATGGGGGGGAAAGCCTCAGCCGCTTTTTCCGCCAAGCGGTTGGCTTCTTCTTTATCATGAATGAGATTATGTTGTCCCTTCAGAACGGTATGGAGCGTATCCGAGGCAAACTTCTGTGTTTCTGGGGGCACTAAATCTTGCACTTGCAGGGCGATCGCCTGTTGCAATTGTCGCTCTGGCAGACCTTCAGCCAGACCTTGGGTCAAAATCCGCTCCAGACTTCGCTTGACACCGGTTTGGGTCTCTTCCCAAGTGGCAGCACTCCAATCAAATAAAGCAGGAGGATACAAGTTGATACTATTGTCGGTCTGTTGTATCTTCAGTTGATCTGCAGCCAATTCATAGTTATTCCGGGACTCAGAAATCTTAAATACAAGATTTGCCCAGTCACTGGCTGAACTCTGTTGTTTCACACTTTGCAATTGGGCGATCGCCCCCTGAAGTTGGGGATTCAGCACCAGTGGATATTGAAGATCACCTGGAGAATTATTCGTGCTAGACGGTTGTTCCGCTTCCTGTTGTGCCGTTTCTTCTACAGGAAACATTTGGAGGATTTCTAGAATTTGTTGCCATTGGCTATTCGAGAGTTGGCGTAAATAGCGCTGCGTTTCTACAGGCAATAGGGAGTCCTCCACATAAGGAAATTCACCCGTTTGCCGCCGCCAATAAGCCCCAGGAGCCAATAAACTCGTTAGAGTATTCTGAAGTTCTTGGTTTAACTCCAAATTAATTTTCAGTACCGTATAGGAACCGCTACGGATTAATTTTCGCCGATTTTCCGTTTCCTTTTCATCAATCACCTTTTCTGTGCGCGGAGTAATGATGGTTTCTGGAGCTAACGTGCCCGGTCGCAGTTGGGGCGCGCTGTAGAAGCGATAACCGAAAGAACTGGTTACTGAAGCAACGGCAACCACAAAAAAAGCCGTAGGGGGAATTTTTTTGACTGATATTTGGCGAGCAACATTCTGGGGTGGATAAGCAACATCAGTCCCTGGTGTTTTCTCAGAAAGGGAAGAGGCTTTGTATCCAGGTTGGCATTGTTTGGGAGCATTGGTGATGTACATTCGCCACCATTGGTCTACCCGTTTACTCAGTGCTTGCAAAGATTTCATTGTGGCACCCAACTCAAATTGGCTACAGGGTTTTTGATCTGGCCACAGTTAAATGGGGCCAAGACAATACTCCAGTGGGTTTGGTTTAAGCTCGTTTTGCTTACTCCTTCCTAGTTATTAGGAGAATTTAGCACATCTTTAGTGTCTTTCAATCTAGACTATCTTAGCGTGACCCGATCTTTTCTGGATCGCTCCTGGATCGGGAGTCGGGGGTGGAGAGATCCTCCAGACACTCTAAAGATGGGGATACGGGGATCGGGAAAATCCCCAACTATCGATTACCAAAATTTTTAATTTTTAATGGAGACTAGATCGGCTCCTGACCAACTGGCGAGCAGATGGGCGCTGAGGGTATTTAAGGCTTTGATCCCATGGGGCCAAGGTGTTTTGGAATTTTGAATTTTCTCTGCTAAGAAAATTTGCCAGGGTAGGGGAATGCCGAGACGAGTTTGGTAAGTTCCGCAGAGGGTTGCAGCAATACGACTGCTCAGGAAGGGTTGTTGGGGATTTTGCTGGGCTAGGGCGATCGCCCCTGGAAAAGATTCAGAACTCTGTACAAAGCTCTCTAAACCCTGAAGCAGGGCAGAGTGAGCGGGCAAATTATCTAAAGCATTGGGTTTAACCTGGGCTAAGTGAGATCGCCCATCAGCGATTAATTGATGCGGAGTGACAGAGCCTTCAACCAAGGCACTGAGGCTGATCGCGATCTGTAAACCCAGGATTTGGCAATTTGAAGATAACTGATAGTGGTCGGCGATCGCTTGCCAATTTTCCACCAAGGACTCTCGGTTTTCATGGAAATACAGGGATATCGGTATAATCAAGCCAGTTACTTCCCAAGGCTGGGCAACGGGCAGCGCCTGGAACCTTAACATGCCCTGTTGACTAAACTGTTGACATCCTTGAACCACCAAAGTTCCCCAAACAGAATCCGAAATCGGGGAATGAGAATCAGCGATCGCCGCGCCCCAGAGTGCGCCCTGAAAGCGGCTAGATAATGGAGTGGTGATGTGCATCAAAAATTAACCCTTTCAACGAAAAGGCTGAGTGAAAGGGGTCACTCAGCCTCATAATAATGATTTACCCAAGACTCAGATCTAAGGGTTTAGTCCTCATAAATCCGACATTCAGCCGCATCGGGATTATTATCACAATATTGTTCAAACCCAGTTTTGGGCTTGACTTGCTTTTGGTGAGAAGCTTCTGCTTGCAGTTCTTCAACCGCATCCCAAGCCGCAGCACATTCAGGTGAGTTAGCCCCTTGTGCATCACAAACGGCACGAGCTTCAGTTAACTCTTGGTCAATTTTCTCTTCCATCTTCGATTGGGTGTTGTTCGTCATAAGATAGGGTTCTAGATTTTCAGTAAGTGTTCTTCAAGGATACGTTAAACCACTCGGCCCGTTTCTGCACTATCCTAACAATTCACAATCGAATCTGAACGAAGGGCACATATTAATTTAATATTAAAACAGGTTTACACAACAGGGGAGTCGAAGATTGGAGCAGATGCAATGGGCAAATGCCTTATCTACCCGTCCATCTCTGGAGGCTGCGATCTCTGAAGTTGTCGAAACAGTCCATCGACAAATGCCCGAACCTGCCTCTATTGCGCTAGTCTTTATCTCGTCTGCCTTTACCAGCGAATTTTCCCGCTTAATGCCCTTGCTGCAAGAAAAGCTCAACACCAGAGTGTTGATCGGCTGTGGAGGTGGAGGGATCATTGGGATGGTCTCTGGCGAGACTCCTGAAGAATTTGAAGATCAAGCGGCCTTAAGTTTGACTTTAGCCCGATTGCCGGGTATTCAGGTCAATGCCTTTTACATTGATACCGAAGAATTACCCGATCTCGATGGCCCTCCCGATCCATGGGTGGAGTTAGTGGGGGTATCTCCCGAACGCCATCCCCATTTGATTCTCTTGGGCGATCCGATGTCCCCTGGTTTGAATGATTTGCTTCAAGGTTTAGATTTTGCCTATCCCCATAGTCTGAAAGTGGGGGGGTTGGCTAGTTCAAGTCCGGTCAATCAAGGCAGTAGTTTATTTTATAACTACGAACTCTATAGCGAGGGAATCGTGGGTTTAGCCCTGAGTGGCAACATTGCCGTAGAGACGATTGTAGCTCAAGGTTGCCGTCCCATTGGTTCGATTTATCAAATTACCAAGGCTGAACGTAATATTGTTTTAGAATTGCAAGAAGAAGAAGCTAGTGGATTTCAGGGCGGTAAAACTGGGGTTCCCTTGGAAATTTTACGCGAAACTGTGGCTAACTTAAGTGAAGAAGACCGGGAGTTGGCCCAAGATTCCCTGTTTGTAGGCGTGGCAACGGATAGTTTTAAGACTGAGCTGGAACCGGAGGATTTTTTAATTCGCAATTTGTTGGGGATTGATCCCAGGATAGGTGCTTTGGCGATCGCCGAACGGGTGCGAATTGCTCAACGGATTCAATTTCATCTGCGGGATGCTTTAGCCTCCCAAGAAGAGTTACGAACTCTATTGGAGCGATACCAGCAGCAATTAGATCAGCACACTGGGGGCAAGCTGTTCTTGTCATCAAGTTGTCCTTCCAAAGTGGGTGCTTTAATGTTTACCTGTTTGGGGCGAGGAGAACAACTGTATGACGAGCCGAATGTTGATTCAGGATTATTTCAGAGATACTTTCCATCGATTCCCCTGAGTGGTTTTTTCTGTCAAGGTGAGATTGGCCCAGTGGGTGGTAATACGTTTTTACATGGATATACATCTGTGTTTGCCATTTTCTATCAACCCTAGAGAGGAGCCAGACAGCACAGTTACAAGGAGTACTCACTGGGTTCATCGGATTCTTCCAGGCGATCGCGACCTTGTTCTTTAGCTCGGTATAATCCTCGGTCAGCCGCTTGAATCAGTTGTATTGCTGAACAGTTGTCTTCTGGAAAGGCACAGGCAATGCCTAAGCTGAGGGTAATATAGTCGCTGACCTCAGATTGAGCATGGGGAATGTGTAGTTGCCTGATTTCGTGGCGAATATTTCGGGCTACAGCGATCGCTCCAATTGCATCGGTTTGAGGTAGAATCACCGCAAATTCTTCTCCACCGTAGCGAGCGACTAAATCTTGGGGACGACGGACGGCTCTCTGAATACCTTGGGCAATCTCTTGTAAGCAGCGATCGCCCTGAAGATGGCCGTAGCAATCGTTATAGAGCTTAAAATAATCCACATCCGCCAGAATCAAGGATAAGGGAGTTTGGGCCCGTTTCATTTGTCGGACTTCCCTCTCCAAAGTTTCATCAAAGTAATGACGGTTTGCTAGCTGGGTGAGGCGATCGATACCTGCTAACCGTTGCAATTCTTGATTGGCATCGGTGAGTTCCTGAAACTTTTGAGTTTGTTCCCACCAGCGTTTCACCCGTTGTACTAGGAGCGTGCCATGAATGGGTTTAGCAATCATATCGACAATGCCCAAATTCAAGGCTTGAGTGACCCAATCTGGATCATCTAGGGAATGGAGCATAAAAATCCCTGGAGTCTCGGAGGTCGTTTTGGCATACCACAAGGTTTGCAACTGTTGACAACAGGTGAGGCTATCGCCATCGGAGAGTGAACCATCTAATAAAATAATATCTGGCTCCGTTTGTTGAGCTAGGCGTAACCCAGCTATTGCTCCATCCACTTCAGTGACGGCGTAGCCTTGATTGCTCATCAGGGTACGGATCTCAGAGCGTAGTTGAGGATCTGCGGCGATCGCCAATACCCTGGGAGGGTTAGCAGCATAAGGATTGCCCCGTCCTCCAGAAATTAATTCAAAGGGGCTGCCAGGTACAGGAAATTTGATTGGGGATGAATGATGAGAATCAATAGAAAATAGCATTTCCAAATCACTTGAACTCTACTATTCTACTATCGAACATCCCTTGAAGTTTCTCAGTGATAGAGCTATGGAAAGAGGGTGATAGTACCTAAGTTCTGTGAGTGACTGAGCTAAAGCCTCGTAAGTGAGCGCGATCACGCCCTGAAAATGCCAATATAGAAGGAGTGAGAGTTCATGCTAGGGAGTGATTGCCCGTGGATGAGTTGCGAGTTGAGGAGCTTGAGCGCTTAAAGCATCGGGTTCGAGAATTAGAGGCAGAAAATAAAGTTCTACGAAGAAGGTGTAGGGATCTTTATTGGGGTGAGGGGAGAGCTGCAAGATCCGTAAGCAAGAACCTTGAGTCAGAGCAAGAAGTCGAGTCTGGGGTTCAAGAATCCAGGGTTGTGTTAGATAAAGAAATGCAGATGCGCTCTATTTTTCAGGCGATGCAGGATGTTGTTTTGGTTTTGGATGCCGATCTTCAGGAAATTGAGGTCATTCCGACCCATCCGATGATGTTCGCCCATCCTCAGTGGGATATTGTCAATCAGACTTTGGAGTTGTTTTGGGATGGAGACCAAACTGAAATTTTTCGCAGTCAAATTGAGCGATCGCTTGCCCGTCAGTATCCTGTAACGTTCGAGTATAGTGTGCGCCAAGGCAATCGAGATTTATGGTTTACGAGTCATATTTCACCGATTTCTAAGACTTCGGTCGTTTGGGTAGCACGGGAAATTACAGATCGTAAGGAGGCAGAGCTGCGACTTCAGAATATTCGGGAACAGCTCGAGATGATTGTGGAGCAGAGAACAGGAGCACTGCAACGGTTGAATGCTGAGTTAGAGCAGCGAGTACAGGAGCGCACAGCCCAGTTACAGGAAGTCAATGAGCAGTTGCGTCAGGAAATTGGCGATCGCCACCACGCTCAGGAGGAATTGAGGCGCTCTAAGCAGTTGTTGCAATTGGTGATGGATAACATTCCTCAATTTATTGTTTGGAAAGATTTACATTCGATGTATTTGGGCTGTAATCGGAATTTTGCCCAGTTAGCTGGGTTATCTACCCCAGAAGAGATTGTGGGGAAAACGGATTATGATTTGTTTTGGACTCGCGACGAGGCCGATTGGTATCGACAGGGCGATCGTCGAGTCATGAATCGCAATCACCCAGAATACCATCGAATAGAAAGCAAGCTGAAAGAAGATGGCACTCGTTTATGGATTGATACCAATACGATTCCTCTCCATGATGCTAAAGATCAAGTAGTAGGAATTTTGAGAACCTATGAAAATGTTACCGAACGTAAGCAAATTGAAGAACAATTACGATTAACTCAATTTACTCTCAATCGCCTAGGCGATATCGTAGTCCTGATGTCTACTGAGGCACAATTGTTTTATGTGAATGACTCAGCTTGTCGAACATTGGGATATGAGCAATCGGAGTTATTAAATCTGAAGTTTTATCAAATTGATACCTTCTATTCTGCTGAAAGTTGGCAAGATCGTTGGCATGAATTACGTCAGTTAAAATCTCTAACCTGTGAATCGATTCTTTGGACAAGCAGTGGTGTGCCGATTCCCGTAGAAGTGCGGATGAATTATTTAAAGTTTAATGGTAAAGAATATAATTGTGGAATTTTTCGAGATATTTCCGAACGCAAAAAAGCAGAGGAAGCACTGCGGGAAAGTGAGGAACGATTTAGAGCAATTTTTGAGCAGGTCGCTGTGGGCATGGCAATTGTGACTTTAAATGGGCATTTTTTCCGAGTCAATCAGAAATTTTGTGATATTCTTGGATATAATCGCCCCGAAATGCTATCAAGAACGTTTGAAGATATTACTGCTCCAGAAGATTTAGGGAAATTGATGGGCACTATCGACCGTATATTGACTGAAGATAATCCCAGTGAAACTATAGAGAGTCAATATATTTGTAAGGATAACAAAATAGTTTGGGGTCATGTCACGATCTCCTTAGTCCGCAAGACTTCTGGGGAGAATCATTATTATATTTGGGTATTTGAAGAAATTAGCGATCGCAAACAAGCCGAAGAAAAACTTAAAGCTTCTCTGAGAGAAAAAGAGGTTTTACTCAAGGAGATTCATCATCGGGTTAAAAACAATTTAATGGTCGTGTCTAACCTCTTGGAATTGCAGTCTGAATATCTAGAAAATTCCAGTCTAATAAAAATCTTATCAGACAGCCAAAATCGAATTTATTCGATGTTATTAATTCATGAGAAATTGTACAGAACCACAAATCTAGATCGGGTTCAATTGGATGATTACTTAGAATCTTTAGTCGCAGGATTATTGGATTCCTATCAAGGTCGAGAACAAAAGGTTGAGTTGATCTTAAATTTAAATCCCATTCACCTGAATGTTGAAACAGCTAATCCTTGTGGATTAATTGTTAATGAATTAGTCTCTAACGCCTTAAAACATGCCTTTCCTAACAAACCTCAAAACCATCAAGATATCATTTGGGTAGGACTAGAAAAAAATGAAGATCGGGTCATCACTATAGAGGTAAAAGATAATGGGATTGGATTGCCCGCTAATTTTGATATTCGCCAAGTGGATACCATGGGATTAGAATTGGTCTGCACTTTGGCCGATCAACTAAAAACTAAGCCAGAAATAATTCCCGGTATAGGAACTCATATTCGGTTGAAATTCTTGGAACTCAAATATCCTCGGAGGTGGTAATTATGGGAAACCTTAAAATCTTAATTGTAGAAGATGAATTGTTGATTGCTAAAGGACTGGCTAGAAAATTAAAAAAACTGGGATATCCGGTCATAGAGATTGTCGCTTCTGGAGAAGAAGCCATCCAGTATAGCAAAATCAATCAGCCAGATTTGATCTTAATGGATATTGTTCTAGAGGGAGATATGGATGGCATTGAAGCTGCTCAAAAAATCAATGAGTTTCAGTCTATTCCGATCATCTATTTAACGGCTTATGCTGATGATGACACCCTGGTGAGAGCAGAAGAGACTAATTATTATGGTTATTTACTCAAACCCTATAAAGAGAGAGAATTGTATGCTACCATGAAAATGGCATTGAAACAATGGGAAGAAAATCAAATTCTCCGTAAATCTTTATCCCTTGCCCATGCCAAAAGCGAAGAACAATCACGCTACTTATCGATTACATCCCATGATTTGAGAAATCCCTTAACAACGATTCAAGTATCGGCAGAGATGCTCAAAGACTATGGCGATAAATTATCGGAAGAAAAAAAACAGAAGCATTTAGACTGGATTAAGTCTTCAGTTAAGAACATGAATAGCTTGCTCGAAGATATTCTCACCCTGCATCAAGCGGATGCGGGAAAAATAACCTTTGAACCCCAACAGGTCAATGTGGTGGAATTGACTGAATCCATTGTCCAGAATTTTGAGGCGATCGCCACTGAGAAGCATCAAATCATCGTGCAAGCGTCACCACCGGAAATTATTGCCTCCTGCGATATTAAATTGCTCTACCATATTTTAGGGAACTTACTCTCCAACGCCATTAAATACTCACCAGATGGGGGACGCATTATCCTGGACATCTCCCTGACAGCCACGGATGTTATCTTTGTTATTGAAGATCAAGGGATTGGATTTCCACCAGACTATCAACCCAAACTCTTTACCCAATTTGAACGAGCTTCTAATGTTGGCTCGATTAAAGGAACCGGTTTAGGACTCTCCATTGTTAAATATGCTGTAGAGTGCCATGGGGGAAGTATTAGTCTCACCTCTCAAGAAGGAATAGGGACAAAGGCAATCATTTCTCTCCCCTGTCTTCCCCCAGTCCCTGTAAACTAGATCGAGCTATCTGATATTGATCTGCATCCATGAAACTGGTCTGTACCCAAAGTGACCTTAGCACTAACCTCTCCCTCGTGAGTCGAGCTATTCCGTCGCGTCCCTCTCAACCCATTCTCAGTAACGTTCGGTTTATTGCCGATCTCCAAAATCAAGAAGTGAGTCTCACGGCTTTCGACCTCAGTCTGGGTATTCAAGCTCGTTTTCCCGCCACGGTAGAAGAAGATGGAGATCTGGCCCTTCCTGCTAAACTCCTCAATGACATGATCTCTCGACTCCCTTCAGGCGATCTCACCCTAGAGACTGACTCTGATGATGGCGAAACCCTTGACCCAAATGTAACCATTACCTGCTCCTGCGGACGCTATCAACTCCGAGGACTTGACCCTGAAGACTATCCAGCCTTACCCATCATTGACACTGGCGAAATCCTTACCCTTCCCTCAGCAGCTATTCTCGAAGGGTTGCGTGGCTGTTTGTTTGCAACCAGCTTAGACGAAACCAAACAAGTCTTAACCGGAGTTCATTTAACCGTTAAAGAAGATAGCGTAGAATTTGCCGCTACAGATGGTCATCGTCTAGCCGTTGTCACCACCAGTACAGAAAAAGATGAAGAAGAAAATGTGACTCCCATTCAGTCCAATATTCCCTTTGAAGTCACCGTTCCCGGTCGCGCTCTGCGGGAAATTGAACGCATGATTGGTTCACACAAAGAAGACATCAGCGTAGATTTAACTGTAGACGAGGGCCAAGTTGTATTTCAACTTCCCTCTTGTCGCCTTAATTGTCGCACCCTAGACGGCCAATATCCGGCTTATGAACAACTCATTCCCCAAGTCTTTGAACGGCAAATCGATCTCGATCGCCGCCAACTGTTAAGCTCAGTCGAACGGATTGCCATTCTCGCCGATCAGAAAAATAATGTGATCATGTTTAGCCTCCAAGGTGAGACTCAAGAAGTCATTCTGTCTGTCGAAGCAACGGATGTAGGTTCAGCAACTGAGTCCATTTCCGCAACCATTTCCGGAGAAGATTTGCAAATTGCCTTTAATGTGAAATATTTGGTCGATGCACTCAAGGCTATTCCTTCCCAAGAGTTGAAAATTCAGGTCAATACAGCCGATAAACCGGTAATTTTGTCTCCCCTTGGTGCGATCCAAATGACTTGTTTATTAATGCCAGTTCAAATTCGCAGTTAAAAGGGGATGCCTGGCAACGTTTCTTATGGCTCCCTACCCTAGGAGTATGGTGGATTACAGCAGTTTCTGCTCTGATCTCTCTACCCTTAAGCCTCCTTGTCACCTCTTGAGGTCCGCGACAGCAGAAATCGCTGTATGGTTTTGGATGATTGGCAGAAGAAAACCCGGTTTAAAAGCTAAATCGGGTATCACTAAAAACGGAAATTAATTTTTTGACTCACCAGAGCAAGAATCTTTACGATTCAACCCATTCTAAAACTGCCTCTTCTTTTGTATTCGTATCACGAGAAGGGGTTTTGCGGGTAAATTGCATATGAACAGAACGGTTTTGTACTCCATCAGCCGCAACTGCCATAATCGGATAATCAATTAAACCATCTTGGAAAGACATCTGGAATCGGAATGTTCCATCTGGATTGAGTTTAATCGGTTTACCACCAATGGTCACTGTAGCATCAGGTTCCGTTGCACCATATACAATGAGTTCTGCATCAGCTACCAACCAGAACTTGCGCGGTTGAATAGGAGGGGCAGAGAAGCCTACTCCAGACATATGTACACCAGACATAGTCGGCATTTCCATACCAGCTCCGGACATGGTTTGTCCCACACCAGACATAGTTAAACCGGCTCCAGACATGGTTTGACCTACACCGGACATGGTTTGACCCACACCGGACATAGTTAAGCCAACCCCAGAGGTAGTTAGTCCTACACCCGAGGTGGTCAGGCCCACGCCCGAAGTGGTCAGTCCTACACCGGACATGGTTTGACCTACACCAGACATAGTTAAGCCAACCCCAGAGGTAGTTAGTCCTACACCCGAGGTGGTCAGTCCTACACCCGAGGTGGTCAGTCCTACACCCGAGGTGGTCAGTCCTACACCGGACATGGTTTGACCTACACCAGACATAGTTAAGCCAACCCCAGAGGTAGTTAGTCCTACAC